>NZ_JASGFR010000003.1:0-147887 GCF_047605405.1 Rhodomicrobium sp.
AGTAGACGCGGGAGATGCATAGTCTCCGCAGGGACACACCTGCGCCTAGATAAAATCTCCTGCTCATTTCGCACACCGTTTAACGCGACGGTTAAGGGCCTTCATCCTTTCGGACGTTCGACGGCCTCGACATAGCTCTAACCTATGCTGGAACTCGGCCTGGAGTGCGGCTTCGATTATTCAGCTTGTTGCGAGCGAACTCTCGTAGAGAATGGCGCCAAGCGGCGCGGTATCGGCGCCAGGATTTTGGCGCCCTTCTTCCAGCCCTTGAATTGCGCAAAGGAGACTGAAAGCCAGTCCCTGCTCTCGTGCTTTTACACCTGGACCGACGCCGATGTGGACGCCTTCGAGGCGCATTGGCAGATCGGCTCGAAACCGAGGCTTGCCATTGTTGATCATGCTCTATCTCGGTGTGCGCCGCTCGGACGCGGTGCGGATGGGCAGGACGCAGCCGTCCGAGCCGTTTCTAAGTTTTGCCACCTTCTCGGGCGGATTGGTCGACGAAATCGTTCTTCAGTGCCCGGGCGAACAAGCTCGAGAGTTGCTTAAGGCGGAAATTCGCCGCTTCAGGCAGATCGGCTTTTCCCGAAGTTTGCTCGGCCCGCAACGCCGTGGCTCCTGGTGGTCAATCGGCCTCTCGGCATCCAGTCCGATCTGTCGCAGGCCGGCATGACGATCTTGACGGAAAATTGCCGCTGCACCCAGGTGAGGCGGGAGCGATCACATTTCGAACATCGAAATCTGTAACCACAGGTCAGGGCAATCCACGCGTGGCACACTGGCACGACGCGGTTTTGCCGAAGAGCGTGCGGAAAGTTTCTGTCGCGCCGGCAAGGCTGTCTGTTTTGGCCGGAATTCAACCAATATGCGACCTTTCGTTTTGCATCTCGCCTCTTCAGGTTTCATATCGAAAGCGATTGACGCGTGAGACGAGCGGACGAACAAAGAATTCTTTGCTTTCCTTCCGCGGGACAGGAAAGAACACTCGCATTGAATGCCGTGGGATGACGTTGACGGTGAGGTTCTCGGCTGTCGGAAAGCGGATGGGCGGCGGGCTTGTTGCACTCGCGCTCTGTGTTCTTTCGCTCGCGCTCGGCACGGGTACCGCCGATGCGCAACTCCTCGTGTCGCGCTATACGGTTCATATGGAGGGCGTCCGCGTCGGCCACGCGATCGTGCGCGCGACCCTCGGCCCGACCAATTACAAGGTGACGGTATCGGCCGATGTCGGCCCGGTTTTGTCGAACACCAAGATCAATGGCGAGGCGACCGGGCTGCGTAACGGCTCGCATGTGACGCCGATGCGATTTCAGTTCGTTTCGTCGGGCGGCGAAGCCAGTTCCGTGAATTTCGCCGGTCCCGACGGCACGCCCGCAAGCGTCAATCCAAGGCTGCGCGGCGTGTTCGATCCGCTGTCGGCGCTGGTCTTTGCCGCGCTTAACCCGTCTCCCCCTTCGGTCGAGCCATGCAAAAGCCTTATCCCGATCATCCTCGGGCGGGCGCGCTTCGACATTGTCATGAGTCCGAAGCCCGGCGGCGCTGATCCGCGCTCGGAAATCATCGATTGCGATGCCTATTCGACCGTCAGCACGCCGGATGCGAGCGGCGGCATCGGTGCGCAGAATGCGCGATGGCAGATCGGCTTCAGCAAGGTGTCGCGGCCCGCGCTCTGGCTCGTGGAATATCTCGTGGTCCCGACCTCGAACGGCACGATGACCATCAGCCGCGAGGAAACGAACATCTCCGCCTCTTGAGAAGGGCTGTCTTGTTCCTCCGCAGACGAGCGAAACGATTATCGCCGCTCGTTCAAACCCGCGCGTAAACGTCTTCCAGCCGCACGATGTCATCTTCGCCGAGATAGGGGCCGGACTGCACCTCGATCAGCGTGAGCGGAATGAGCCCCGGATTTTCCAGCCGGTGCGTCGCGCCGAGCGGCACGTAGATCGACTGGTTTTCCGAAAGGAGCCTCGTCTCGTCATCGATGGTGACACGCGCCGTCCCCTTGACCACGATCCAGTGTTCGGCGCGGTGATGGTGCCGCTGGAGCGAAAGCGCAGCGCCCGGCTCGACGACGATCTGTTTCACCTGATAACGCTCCGAAAGGTGCAGCGTTTCGTAGCTGCCCCATGGCCGATGCACCGTGGTGTGTTGCTCGGCCTCGTTCCGGCGTGTGGCGGCAAGCTGCTGCACCACCTCCTTCACGGAGCCGCTCTCGGTGCGCTTGGCGACAAGCGTCGCATCCTTCGTGGACACGACGACGATATCTTCCACGCCCGAGACGGCTACAAGGCCGCTTTCTGCGCGCACGTAGCAGCGGCTTGCGTTACGCAAAAGCACGTCGCCCCGCGTCGCGTTATCGTGCTCGTCCTTCTCCGCCGCGTCGTACAGGGCATCCCAGGTGCCGACATCGCTCCACCCGGCGTCGAGCGGAACGAGGGCCGCCTTCTCCGTCTTCTCCATGACGGCGTAGTCAATGGAGTCGGCGGGGCAATCGCGGAAACTGTCGGCGAGGCGAAGGAAGTCCATGGGATCGGCCGTGGCGTTCCGCACCGCGTTGAGGCTCGCCTCGACCATGGCGGGTTCGAAACGCGCCAGCTCGTCGAGATAGGCCCGCGCGCCGAACAGGAAAATGCCCGCGTTCCAGAAATAGAGGTTCTCCGCGCAGAACCGCTGAGCCGTTTCCCGATCCGGCTTTTCGACGAAACGGTCGACTTTCAGCACGGCTCCGGCTTCGCCTGCCGGGCTGGCGGTCTTCACATAGCCATATCCTGTTTCAGGCTTCGTCGGCTTGATGCCGAACGTGACGAGACGGCCATCCCGCGCAGCGGTTCGGCCTTTTTCAACGGCATCAAGGAATGCGCGAGAATTCTCGATGTGATGGTCAGACGGCATGACGAGAATGAGAGCGTCGGGGCCGGCCTTTTCGAGAGCGAGGAAGGCCGCGACGGCGGCGGCAGGCGCGGTTGAACGGCCTTCCGGCTCAAGCACGATGCCCTGGCAGGGAAGCTTCGCGTTGCGGAACGCGGCCACGACGCCGAAGCGGTTCTCCTCGTTGGTGATCACGAAAGGCGGCAGATACCCGCCGGAGCCTGACACGCGGCGCGCGGCGTCGACCAGCAGCGGCTCTGAGCTGACAAGAGCATGGAATTGCTTCGGATGTCTGGAGCGCGACAACGGCCAGAGCCTCGAACCCGTGCCGCCCGCGAGAATGACTGGAATGATCACCCGAAGCCCCTTGCAAAAAATGTCACATCGACTTTTGCGATTTCGAGGCGAAGGTCATGTCCTAAATATGACGCAAACACAAGCGGTTGGAAAAAGGAAGGCAAGAATGCCTTCCTCCCTGGGAAAAATCAGCAGCCGTGAACGGCCATGCAACGACGAAAACGCGGGCCGAATCCCCAGCGGGCGCGACATTCGCGAAGCCAGGCGCGGCAGCGACCGTACTGGACAGTTTGCACCATGGTGTTTTCCAACGCGGCGGCGGGAATCTTCGGAGCTTCGGCAGCGCCCACAGCGGAAGACAGGGCAGAGGCGGCGCCAAAAAGCGCGAAGCCGAAAGCGGCATAAGCAAGCGTCTTCATGATGTGTCTTTTCCTCTAAATCCTCCCTCGGCGCGAAAACCGTGCCCTGCCTTCATGACAGGAAAAGGACAAACCTGCGCCTTCTGCTCGAAATGCCGAAAAATTGAATCTGGTTCGTATTAAAACGCGGCTGCTGCAATACTCGGCAGTGCGCGGCTCATTCGCTCGGAACCAGCGGTTTGCCCGCCGCAAGCGCCGGGGCGGCGGCTGGCTGCCGGTGCGGTTCCGCGTCGCCGGGCTCGTCGCGCGGACCGG
The DNA here is from genome assembly GCF_047605405.1 of Rhodomicrobium sp. Classification (NCBI taxonomy): domain Bacteria; kingdom Pseudomonadati; phylum Pseudomonadota; class Alphaproteobacteria; order Hyphomicrobiales; family Hyphomicrobiaceae; genus Rhodomicrobium; species Rhodomicrobium sp. The sequence continues at coordinate 3,840 of NZ_JASGFR010000003.1, forward strand.
CGAGCCATCCGAAAAGCCGGAGGAAAAGCCGGCTCGCGTCGTCCATCACCATGAAGAAGGCGGGAACGAACAGGAGCGACAACAGCGTCGAGACGAGAAGGCCGCCGATCACGGCAATCGCCATCGGCGAACGGAACTCGCCGCCCGCGCCGAACGCCAGAGCGCTCGGGAACATGCCGCCCGCCATCGCGATGGTCGTCATCACGATGGGCCGCGCACGCTTTCGCCCGGCGTCGATGATCGCAACGCCGCGAGGCACGCCGCGCCGTAGTTCCACGATGGCGAAATCAACGAGCATGATCGCGTTTTTCGTGACGATGCCCATCAGCATGAGGAAGCCGATAAAGACGGGCAGGCTGATCGGGCGATCCGTGAGCAGTAGCGCAAAGATCGCGCCACCGATGCAGAGCGGCAGCGAAAGCAGGATCGCGACCGGCTGGAGGAAGCTGCCGAACAGGATCACAAGCACGCTGAAAACCATCATCACGCCCGCACCCATGGCGTAGCCGAAGCTCGAAAACGTCTCGGTCATCACTTCGACGTCACCCGATTCGCGCAGGATCACGCCGGAAGGCAAAGCCTTTGCGGCGGGTAGCTGATATACGGCGGCGAGAGCCTGCCCCAGCGCGTCGGTGCCGACAAGGTCCGCGCCGATAGTGACGCGCCGCAGCCGGTCATACCGCTCGATGGACGACGGCCCCTTGCCGAGCTTCACTTCCGCCACCGTGATGAGTGGCACGGTGTCGCCATGCGCAGTCTTCACCTTCAGGTTCTGCAAAAGCTGAAGGTTCGTGCGCGCCTGTTCGTCGAGCTGCACGCGGATCGGCACCTGCCGGTTCGGCGCGTTGAACTTGGCGAGGTTCTGGTCCACGTCGCCGAGCGTGGCAATGCGGACGACTTCGGAAAGAGCCTCCGTCGAAACGCCCAGTTCTGCGGCGATCACGGGGCGGGGGATGATGAGGATTTCGGGGCGGTCGAGGGCCGCGCCGTTCACGGCGTTCGCGAGCCACGGCACGGAGTGCATCTCGCTCGTGAGCCTCGCGGCGGTGTCGCTCACCTTGTCGTTGTCGGTGCCGGTCACTTCGATGGTGAAACTGCGCTGGCCGTTTTCCGCCATCACCCATGAGCGCACGTCGGGGATTTCCTTCAACTCGGCGCTGATAAGCTGCTCAAGTTCGCGCTGGGTGATGGAGCGTTCGGAACGCGGTGTGTATTGGACCGTGATCGTCGCCTTTCGCACCTCCGCCGAGCCGCCGGTCGCGCCGAGAATGCGGCCACCGTCGATAAACACGGACACCACTTCCGGTCTGCGCTTTATGATGGCTTCAGCCTTGCTCGTGATGATCTCCGTATCGCCCAGACGCGAGCCTGGCGGCAGTTCGATCGCGAAGATCGAGCGGCTTGAGTCTTCCGCCGGAAGAAAGCCGGAAGGCAGCAGCGACACGCTCGCGATCGAGGCGGCGAAGACCACGAAGCCCAGCATCAGCGTGCGGTAGTAATGGCGGACCGTCCAGCCGATGACGCGCGTATAAGCGCGCATGACAAAACCGTCGCGCGGCTCCACATGGGCCTTCGGCCGAAGGAAGTAGGCCGCGATCATCGGTGTCAGGAGGCGCGCGACGAGCAGCGAGAACAGGACGGCCGCGGCGACGGTCAGCCCGAACTGGCTGAAATACTGCCCCGCGATGCCGCCCATGAAGCTTACCGGCGCGAACACGGCGACAATGGTGAGCGTGATCGCGATCACAGCGAGGCCGATCTCGTCGGCCGCTTCGAGCGCCGCGCGATAGGGCGATTTACCCATGCGGATGTGCCGCACGATGTTCTCGATCTCGACGATGGCGTCGTCGACCAGGATGCCCGTCACGAGCGTGATCGCGAGCAGCGACACCATGTTGAGCGAGAACCCCAGCATCTCCATCGCCCAGAACGTGGGAAAGACCGAGAGCGGCAGCGCGATGGCGGCGATGATGGTGGCGCGCAAGTCGCGCAGAAAAAGAAAGACGACGAGCACCGCGAGCGCCGCACCTTCGAGCAGCGTATGCATCGCGGATTCGTAATTGCCGAGCGTGAATTCGATCGTGGAGTCGATCTTCTCGAACGTCACCTCCGGGTGCGCGGCGGCGAGCTTGTCGAGCGCCTCCGCTACGCGAGCCGCGACCACGATGTCGCTTTCCCCCTTTGCCCGCACGATGGTGAAGGCGACCACGTCCCGACCGTTCAGCGACGCGAAGGTGCGGCGCTCCTCGGTGGCGTCGCTCACAGTGCCGAGCTGATCGAGGCGAACCTTGCGGCCGCCTGGCAGCGTGACCGAAGTGGCCGCGAGGCGCTCTACGGTGGTGGCGCTTGCCAGCGCCCGGATGGATTGCTCTGCTCCCCCGAGCCAGCCGCGCCCGCCCGCGAGATCGGTATTCGTCGCGTGAAGCTGCGCATTCACCTCGCCCGCCGAGATACCGAGCGCGATCAGCCGGTCAGGGTCGAGCGAAACGCGGATCTCCCGCTTGACGCCGCCTACGCGAGACACCTGCGCGACGCCGCGCACGCCTTGCAGCCTCCGCGCAGCCGTGTCGTCGATGAACCACGACAGCTCTTCGAGCGTCATCGACGGCGCCGACGCGGCATAGGTGACGATGGGCAGCCCCTCGATGTCGAGCCGCTGGGTGATCGGTTCGTTGATGGTGCGCGGCAAGTCCTGGCGCACCTTCGACACGGCGTCCTTCACGTCGTTGACGGCGCGGTCGGTATCGGTGCCGAGCTGGAATTCGATGGTCGTGACGGAGGAACCGTCCGTAATCGATGACGTCACGTGCTTCACGCCCGTGACGCTCGCGACGGTGTCCTCGACGCGCTTCGTCACCTGCGACTCAAGTTCGACCGGCGCCGCCCCCGATTGCGTTATGGTGACGGTGACGATCGGAATATCGATGTTCGGAAAGCGCGTAACGCCAAGGCTGAAAAATGAGATAAGCCCAAGCGTCATCAGAACGAGGAACAGGACGAGCGAGGGAATTGGCCTGCGGATCGCCCAGGCGGAAACGTTCGTGCTCATTTCGCGATCCCTGGCGAGGACGCGGTGGCGGCCGTTTGCGTTTCGACGAAATGGGGAGCGATCGCGTCGCCATCGCGCAACAGCGAGGCCGCGCGCATGACGACCACCTCGCCTTCGGCAAGCCCTTCGCGGATTTCGATGCTGTCACCCGAAAGAAGGCCGGGCTTCACGGCGCGCTCGCGCACCTTGTCGTCGGCGACGACGAGCAACGTCGCGCTGTCGTTCTTGTAAAGGACCGCAGTCGCCGGGACGCCGACCGCGTCGCGCTTGCCCGCGCTGATGAGCGCCTGCGCAAAGGTGCCGATGCGCAGGTCCGCTGCGTTGCCCAGCGAGATTCGAACGCGGCCCAGGCGGGTGGTCGGGTTTACTTCCTGTGAGACAAGCCGCAACTGACCTTCACGCGCGCCCAGCCCCTCGATCTCGACCCGCGCGCGCTGACCGGCCCTCAGCTTCGCCATATGAAACTCGGGCACTTCCGCGTCGAGTTCCACCTCGCCGTCCCTGATCACGCGGAAAAGCGGGTCGCCCGTCGCAGACGACACGGCGCCGACGCGCGCGGTGCGGCGGCTCACGATGCCGGCGGCGGGCGAGCGAATGTCGGTTCGAGCCAGCTTCACGTCGAGTTCGCGGCGCTGTGCCTTGATCAGAAGCTGCTCGGCATCGGCGAGCTTGAGCCCCTCGCGCTGAGCCGCGAGCCGCGCGCGCGCGGTACGGAAGGCTGCGTCGCGTTCGTCGAAGGTGGCTTGACTGACGGTGCCAGACTCGCGCAGCGGCTTGACCCGGCTGAATGAGTCCTCGGCCTGCCTCAGCGTGGCCTCGCTTTCCACGATCTGGTTTTTTACCTGCTCGATGGCAGCTTGCGTTTTCGCGAGCGAAGCGGCGTTCTGCGCGATCTGCGCTTCGATTATGTCGCGCGACAGGCGGGCGAGAACCTGCCCCTCGGCGACGGTGTCGCCTTCTTCCGCGAGAAGCTCCGTGAGTCGCAGCCCATCGATCTCCGGGCCGACCAGCACCTCCTCCCGAGCGACAAGAGAACCCGTCACAAGAAGGTTATCCACAAAAGATATCGAGCGCGCCTCGGAGACTGTCACGACCGGCGCTCTCGTCTTTCGAGGGCCATCGTCCGCCAATGCCCCGCCCGCCGCGGCCAGCGCGGGAAGAATGACGACGAGCAACCTCGCGAGTAAGCTGCGTCCGAAATAGTCGAGCGCCATGGCGGAAGACATCTTTTTTTCCAATGATCGTTACACGGGCGGGATGACCCAAGCGAGAGCCGCGCGTCGCGGGCATCGCCCTTCATTCGCGGTGAGCAAATGAAGCAGATTTATTGATCGCACTCCAATTGCCGACAAAACAGAAGCCGGAACCGTTTATGCTTCAGTTCGAGGCGATGTTATGTCCTTGTCGTAGCGCCCACTCTTCATTTATTGGCTCGTCGAGGTCAAGGATCGCACCCGTGGCGCGGACGGTCGGGCGCGCGAGCAACGCCGCAGGCGTAAGCCCCAGCACCGGATGGTGCCAGCGCGGCACCGCTTCGGCGAGGGGGCGAAGAACGAATGCCCGTTCATGCGCCCGAGGATGCGGCAGGATGAGCTTCGCGTCTTTTGCGGGGTGCCCCATCAGCCAGTTGCGGACAAGGCCCTTATAGCTTACGATGTCAAGATCGAGAGGCCGTGGTGCCCATCGGTGATCGGCGTGATGATGCTTGATGGTGAGAATTCGCCCCGCTTGCGCCTCAATCCGCTTCAAAACTCGTAACAGTGCATCCGCAGGCAGTGATGAGTCGACGGACGCAACCGCGTTTAGAAAGTCGGGCTGATTGATCTCGCCGTGCGCCTTCGTCCGATAGAGTTTCGACGTTCTCTCTATTTTTATGCCGCGTGAAGCAAGTTCCCGGACCGCACGCTGGAGAGTCTCCTGGGGCGATCCCCAAGGCCCGGACAGATTGGACCCGAGTGCGATTATGATGCTGCTTTGAAACAAAATGCCTTGATTTGCACTCATATATTGAGCCATCAATGTTTCTTTCGCCTGATTGGGGAATGATAGCCCTTAGAAACTACTTAGAATGCAACAAGACGTTCGCAGCCAAGGTAACCGGATGAATTTCTACTCGACCGAGCGAATTGCTCTCTTCATAGACGGGGCGAACCTTTATGCCACGGCTAAAGCTTTGGGCTTCGATATAGATTATAAACGACTTTTAAATCTTTTCCGCAACAAGGGCGTTTTGCTGCGAGCGCTTTATTATACCGCTCTGGCAGAAGAACAGGAATATTCCTCCATTCGGCCTTTGATCGATTGGCTCGATTATAACGGCTATTCGATGGTCACGAAGCCCACGAAGGAATTTACCGATGCCTCCGGGCGCCGGAAGATCAAGGGCAACATGGACATCGAACTCGCCGTCGACGCCATGGAGCTGGCCGAGCATCTCGACCACATCATCCTTTTTTCGGGCGACGGCGATTTCCGCACGCTTGTGGAAGCGCTCCAGCACAAGGGCAAGCGCGTGAGCGTCGTCTCGACATTGACGACCCAGCCGCCCATGGTCGCGGACGAGCTTCGCCGGCAGGCGGACCAGTTCATCGATCTCGCGGACCTTCAGAAGGACATCTGCCGCACCCAGCGCGGCGAAAACGGCCGCGAATATCAGGCGCATATCCACGAGCAACGGCATCATGAGCGCCTCGCCGCCGCCGCGCTGCGCGATACTCAGGTGGATGCGGATTAGCGATAGGCACAGGGGCTGACTTATGTCGCCGTGCCCCTGAGCCGCCGCTGGCGCCGCGCTACATTATGGCGAGCGAACCGGAGCCCGATTGCCTCTTTTGCCCGAGGCTCGCAGAATTTCGCCGCGTCAACAAGGCCGGTCATCCCGATTGGTTCAACGCGCCGGTTCCGTCCTTCGGCTCCCCCGATGCTACACTCCTGATCGTCGGTCTCGCGCCCGGTCTGCGAGGCGCAAACCGCACCGGTCGTCCTTTCACCGGCGACTATGCCGGAGTGTTGCTTTATGAGACGCTGCTGGACTTCGGCTTCGCGTCGGGCACTTACGATGAGCGAGCCGACGATGGACTGTCGTTGCGCGCCTGCCGCATCACGAACACCGTTCGATGCGTGCCGCCCGAGAACAAGCCTACGCCGGCGGAAGCGGCGGCCTGCCGGGGCTTCCTTGCAGCGACAATTCGGGAAATGCCAAACCTGCGTGCGATCCTTGCGCTCGGCCGCATCGCCTTCGACGGGACGTTGCGCGCACTGGACATCAAACCCTCGCAGTACAAATTCGCTCATGGTTCCGCGCTCGATCTTTACGGCGGGCGTAAACTTTTCGGTAGTTACCATTGTTCACGGTATAATACGAACACCGGCCGCTTAACGGCGGAAATGTTCAGGGATATCTTCGGAAAAATCGCGGCCTATCTTGAGAGCGCCGCAAAAGAACAGAGCCAAGGCAATGCTGGAAGTTACCACCGATAAGGTTGCGCATGTCATCCTTCGCGCTCGTGAACTCGACGTGAAGACCGCCGCATGGGACGACGACGCGGACAGCGACGACGCGACGAGCGATTCGATCCTCGAAGATCTTCCCGACGACGCAACGCGGCAGGAACTCCGCGCATTTCTTGACAGCCTGAACGAGGACGAACAGGCAAGCCTGATTGCCCTGGCCTGGATCGGTCGCGGTACGTATGCGCCGGGCGAACTCGACGACGCCATCGCGACGGCCAAGGCCGAGCACGGAAGCAACCCGGTCGACTATCTGTTCGGGCTGCCGCTTTTGCCGGATTATCTCGAAGACGCGCTCGACCAACTCGGCTATTCGGTTGAAGAGGCTGAAGAAGATATCGTCCGCCGGACGTGACGATCGAAGGGTCTGCGCTCACGCCTCGCCGTATCGGCGTCGCGCGAAATTTTCTGCCGCTCTGCGGGTTCGGAAAAGGCGATGAACGACGTAATTCGCTTCAAGTGAGCGGGCTGTCATTTGCAATTCGTCAAGCCTTCCTTAAATGTTCAGACGGAGTTGCCTGGCTTTTTGAGCACCATCCGACAGGGGGCAAGCTTACTCGGATTGCGGTCTGTCAGTCGGATGCGATGCAAATCGGATCGGTTTCCGGCGCTCCCGGCGAGGCTTGGCGATGTCGTTATATTTCACTTCGGACACGCATTTCGGTCACAAGAACATCATTCAAACCTGTAATCGCCCTTTCGCAAGCGTCGACGAAATGGACGAAGCGATGGTCGCCCGCTGGAACCAGCGCGTCGGGCCCGATGACACCGTCTTTCACCTCGGCGATTTCTGCTTCCGCAATTTCCTGGGCGCGGACACCTATCTCAGGCGCCTCAACGGCGCGATCCACCTCGTGCAGGGCAACCACGACGCGGAGACGCTGAAGCATCACGCCGGGCTTTTCGCGAGCGTGAGCCTCATTAGGGAGATCGAGGCGGGCGGCCATCGCATCGTGATGTGCCATTATCCGATGCGTGAGTGGGATGGTTCCTGGACAGGAAGCTGGCACCTTTTCGGCCATGTGCATGGTCGGCTGAACCACGCGCCGCTCGGGTTCAGCCTCGACGTAGCGGCAGACGCGCATGATTTCACGCCGTGGAGTCTGGACGAGATCGAGGCGGAGTTGAAGGATCGCGAAAACCCGTTCGCGGTCCATGAGCGGCCTTTCCGCTCGCAGCGAATGCCGTCTCGCTGATGCGGGCAACTGACAAACCGACGTGCGAACTGCCGCGCCGAACCTTGATACGTCCGCTTTGTATCGCAGGCCCCGCGCCGGTAGAGCTATCCGCTTTTGATTGAATCAAAAGCGCGGTCTATCTTTTTGTTCGCGCGCCTTGTCGAAAAAACGCCGCGCACAGACGCGCTGCACGCGTCCCGAATGCTCGGCGCGAAAGACAGGCGCCGTCCTCCGTAGGACGACGCTCGAAAAGTCAAGCGCTGGCTGTGCGTATCCCGGGAACGGGCCTATGCCCCCTCATTTCCGTCAGCCTCGTCAACGGCCGCGATCCGGTTGACGGCGATCACGGCTTGGGTGCGGCTGTCGACGCCAAGCTTTTGCAGGATTGCGGAGACGTGCGCCTTCACGGTCGCTTCCGAGACGGAAAGCTCGTAAGCGATCTGCTTGTTCAGAAGCCCCTTGCCCAGCATCGAAAGCACGCGAACCTGCTGCGGCGTGAGCGTCGCGAGGCGCGCGGCCATCTCGCCGAGTTCATCCGGGCTGCTTTCCCCCTGCATTTCATCGGTGAACCAGATGCCGCCGTCGAGAATGGTCTTCACCGCATGCCGGATGCGGTCGACAGGAAGGGACTTCGATATGAAGCCCGACGCGCCGAGATTCGCACAGCGGCGGATCATGCTCGCATTGTCCGTCGCCGATACGATGACCACGGGAATCTGCGGATGCTGGCTCCGAAGATACATGAGGCCGGTCAGACCCGACAGCGAAGCCGCGCCCTTCTCGCCCGGCATTCGCAGGTCGAGCAAGACGAGATCCGCGCCCGGATTGGCCGAAAGCGCATCGAGCAGCTTTTCGACCGAATCCACTTCGGTGATGCTGACGCCGTCCAGAGACGAGCCTAGCGTCTGCTTGAGAGCATCGCGGAAAAGCGGATGATCGTCCGCAATGATGACATGATAAGCGCTCATCGCTTGGTCGCCACAATCGGGCCTGTCGCGCCGCCCGCCTTCTTTCTTTGACGCGAGTCGCGCTTGGCGTGCATGCCTTGCTCGGCTCTCGGTTTCAGATAGGATGACAAGGACCGATTCCCGGGGTTGAACTAAAGATGTAATGAGACTGCAAAACTATGTCCGATGACGACGTTAAGCAAGCTTATTGGCGAAGTATCTCGCGGCTCAGCCTTGGGATGACGGTGACACTCGCAGTGATCATGATCGTCTTTCCGTTTTTCATCCCCGACCTCAACGCGTATCGTTTTCTCCGGTTTCCGCTCGGCTATTTCCTCCTCGCGCATGGGGCGGTCATTTTGCTGGCGATTCTGATATACGGCTTTTTCGGCGGACAGCAGCGCGCGGACCGCGTCCATAACATGACCATCCAGTTCTGACATGACGCTCAATTACAGCACGCCCGCCGTCAACCCGAAGCTCGGCTCCAGTTTCGCGATCTTTGCGAGCGCATATACCTGTCTCGCCCTGATGCTTGTGGTGCTCGAACAGCTCGGCCTGTCGACGCTGACTATCGACCACGCCATCATCGTCGCGCCGGCGCTGTTCTACATCGCCATCGGCTTCATGACACGCACCATCGCCATCGACGACTTTTTCGTCGCAGGCGAGCGTGTTCCCCCGCTCTACAACGCGCTCGCGCTCAACGCCATGGTGTTTGGCGGCAGCCTGCTCGCGGGCAGCATCGCCGCGTTTTTTTTCATCGGGATTGATGCCATCGCCATTCCCGTCGGGCTCTTCGCGGGGCTCGTGCTCATGGCGGTGCTGTTCGTGCCGCATCTGAGGAAGGCCGGAGCATACACGGTGCCGGGGTTTCTTCATCTCTGCTTCGGGCGAAAAACCATCCGGCTCGCCGCATCGGTTCTGATGATTGCGCCTTGCCTTATCGCCATCGTGGCGGAAATTGCGCTTGGCGGGAAGCTCGTCGGCTACCTTCTGCCGTCCCCCCAGGCGCTCGGCATCGATCTTTCTCCCGCGTCTCTTTTCACGCTGCTCGTCGTGGCGAGTATCGTCCTCGCCGTCGTGCTGGGCGGCATGCGCGCCGCGACGTGGACGCAATGTGCCCAATTCGTGGTGGTGCTCGGCCTGCTCGCCCCGCTCATCATCGTATCGGTGATAAGGACGAACCTGCCTCTTCCGCAACTCACCTATGGCGGCCAGCTTGAAGACATCAAGGAGCGCGAGGCGTCGAAGGGCTTCATAACGACGACGCGGCCGAAAGCCTTGAGCGATGTCCTGCCCGGTCAGACTGCCCAGCCGGTGACGCGTCCCGCCGAGCGCATGTTCAGCGCCCTTTCGCCGGTCGATTTCGTCCTCTTGATCTTTTGCCTCGCGGTTGGCGTCGCGGCGCACCCCAGCTTTCTCCCAAGGCTTTCAACCACGCCCACAATTCTCGCCAGCCGCAGGATGTTCGGATGGGTGACGATGGTCGGCGCGTTCGTGGTGCTCACGATCCCGGCCTATGCCTTCTTCACAAAAGCGATGGCGGTCGAGGCTCTGATCGGCGTGCCCGTTTCGGACCTCCCCACCTGGGCGAGAGCCTTGCAGCAGCTCGGCTTCATCTCGCTGCCCGGCAACCAGTTCGAACAGCTTGGCGGCTCGCAACGCGTCACGTTTCAGCCGGATAGCCTTGCGCTCATCCTGCCGATGGCAGGCCAATTGCCGCGCGTTTTCTTCGGGCTCGCGGCGGCCGCGCTTCTGGCTGCGGTCTCGGCCTGCGCTGCGGGGCATCTCGTGGCACTCGCCAACACCGTGAGCGACGACATCTACCATGGAATTCTGAAACGCAGCGCGTCGCCCGCTCGCCGTCTCCTCGTGGCGCGGCTCTCGATGATCGTCTTCGGACTCTTCATCTTCTTCCTCGCGAAAGGCCACGTCGACCCGCTCCGTTGGGCGATGGTTTCGCTCTCGCTCGCGGCAGGGACGTTTTTCGCGGTGCTCGTGCTTTCGGTATGGTGGCGGAGGCTATCGGCGCAAGGCGCTCTCGCCGGAATGCTGGCGGGCTTCGGCGTCACCGCGCTGTATCTGAGCGCCTCGGGTGCGCCGCTGTTCGGTATCGACCCGCTGAACGCCGCGGTCATTGGCGTGCCGGTGAGTTTCATCTCGGCGGTGATCGCGAGCCTGCTTCTCGGGGCTTCCGACGCTCAGGCGCAGGAGGCGGCGGAAGACCTTCGCGTTCCGGCGGGCGAAACGCTGCAATCGCGCATGGTGCGGCTGTCGTCGCGCACGAAGCCGTCGCTCTGACACGCTGCGTCTTCGGGCGGATTGTGTGAGACGCGCGCTTTTGATTTCTCCCGGAGCGATAACGTTCTAGGATGGAACCGGGAGCGTTTTCCTCCTGTCTGATCCGAGGATCGCATGCGCCAAGCCGAGTTCCCCGATGCGTCCAAACTGCTGCCGCACACGCCCGGCTCGACCGTTGGGCGGCTGCCGCTATTTCCTGACATTTCGCCCTATCGCACGGGCTGGCTGAAGGTTTCGGACCGACACGACATCTACTTCGAGGAGTGCGGCAACCCGGCGGGGAAACCCGCCGTCTGGGTGCATGGCGGACCCGGCGGCGGTTGTAACGCCACCATGCGCCGCTATCACGATCCTTCGAAATATCGCATCGTGCTGTTCGACCAGCGTGGCTGCGGTCGCTCGACACCGCATGCGAGCCTCGATGAAAATACCACATGGGATCTCGTCGCCGACATGGAGCGGCTGCGCGAGCATCTCGGCATCGACCGCTGGCAGCTTTGCGGCGGCTCATGGGGTTCGACGCTTTCGCTCGCTTATGCGGAGACGCATCCTGAACGCGTGAGCGAGCTTGTGCTTCGCGGCATCTTCCTTTTGCGTCGCGCCGAACTCGACTGGTTCTATCAGGAGGGTACGAGCTGGCTGTTTCCGGACGCGTTCGAGGCGTATCAGGCGCCGATCCCGCCCGCCGAGCGCGGCGACATGATCGCCGCCTATCATCGGCGTCTGACCTCCGCGGATGCAGCCGAGCGTCTGGCGGCGGCGTGCGCATGGAGCATATGGGAAGGGACGACGCTTTCGCTGTTCGCCGACCCGGCGCGTGTGAACCAGTTCGGCAGCGAGTTCTACGCGCTCGCCTTCGCGCGTATCGAGTGCCACTATTTCATGAACCGGGGCTTCTTCCGCAGCGACAACCAGCTTCTCGAAGATGCGGGACGGATCGCGCATCTGCCTGGCACCATCATTCATGGCCGTTACGACGTGGTGACGCCCTTGAAGAATGCGTGGGATCTGGCCAGAGCGTGGCCGAAGGCGCAGTTGCGCATCGTGCCGGATTCGGGGCATGCGGCGAGCGAGCCCGGAATCGTGCATGAGATCGTGAGCGCGACGAACGCTTACGCGGCGGGTGATAGCTAGTGGAGTGAATTTGACATTTGAGTCCCGGTGGCTGCGAGCTCTCGCTCAAATGTCAAATTCAAAAGCTCCACGAGAATCATGATGTTGCTAGTGGTCCTTTCGATTCCGACATTTGCTCGCAAGCGTGCTGCAAACGGATGCAAATGTCGGAATCGGACCACTAGCGCTTGTATCCATTCACAATCGCATCGCTCCGGCCCGCAGGTTTGACACCCCTTCTCGCGCGCACCGGCATCCGGCCAACTTGCAGTCGGCGGGACGAGGCGGCATCTTGAGGCCTTGACCCGATCTTCAGACTTGGTGCAAATCGTCGCGATGATCTTGTCACGCGGTTGATACATTCCTGCTGTAGCGGCTTTCGACATGCCAAGCTATCTCATGTACATCTTCGACGTGGCCGCGGCCTCGCTCGTCACGCTGAACTCGCTCCTGCTGCTGACCATCGTTTCGAGAAGCTTCAAGCTTTGGCCGACGCCGGCGGAACGGAGCTGGCAGCACTATACGTTCTGGCCGCTGTTCCGGGGCGGCCTCGGGCTGACGCTGCTTTTCTCGATTCTCACGGCCAGCTGGCCGGAGAGCGGGCCCGATACGTGGCGCTTCATCGCGGGCATGGTGTGCGTGGTGATCGGCTTCGGCTTCACGATCTACGGCTATTTCGACCTCGGCATCGAAAACACCTACGGCGCTGACGAGGGGCTGGTGACGGGCGGTCTCTATCGCTACAGCCGCAACCCGCAATATGTGGCGTCGATCCTCGGCTTCCTGGGCACGGGCCTGGCCAACGGGTCGGCGCAATCCGCTGTGCTGTGCGGGCTGGCGATCCTGGTTTACGTGATCCTGCCTTATACGGAAGAGCCCTGGCTTGAGCGCGCTTACGGCGATGTCTATGCCGACTACAAGCAGCGCACGCCGCGATTTCTTTGAAGCAAAGGCCGCGTGACCGCGCTGCGGCCGACATGCGAGGGGCTCATGGCCCGTCGGCTCAGACCCTTGGCCGCTCGCCATCGTTACCCTTCGAGCTTTCCACAGGCCTCGCTTTGGTTATGGGGAGAATAGGGCGGCGCGTTGCAACCTTGGGTTTAACTCAATAAAATGCCTCGGTATCCTGAACGAGGTGTTTGATGCCGGTATGGCAACGGATCGTCGCTCGTATTTTCCCCGGGCATATCGAAATGCACAGGCAAGCGGCGGAGGATTTTATCGCTTCCCGTCGCGACCTTATTTTCGTCGAGTACGAAGGGGAAAATTGCAATCATCGCTATTTCGCGGTGAAGCGGAAGCTCTTCGGGCTGCAAAATGAAAATGTCCACCCCCGTTCGGAAAACGCCACACGGAGTTGAGAGTGAGCGGCGGTGACGGCGCAGGCGCACGGCGCGGCGACCGTCGCTTCGTCTTCGCATACGCGCTCGCCTTCGCGGCCATCGTGCTTTTCACGGCTTCGCCGATAATCCTTGCCGCCATCGCCTCCGCCATCGCGACAAACGCGGGCTGCGCGCTCAACGAGGGCAACATTCATCCGTGCATCATCGCGGGCGAGGATTGGGGCTCGACGCTCTACACCATGGCCATGATGGGCTGGCTCGCGATCGCAACCATCCAGATCGGAGCCATGGCGTTCGCATTCTGGTTCGCCGCACTTGTCGTCCATGGCGTGGTGCTGCTGCTTCGGCGTGGCCGAAGCCGGAACTGACGGCTAGATCAGCCTGCGTCAGGTAGGATGGACGCGGCGCAGATAATCAAGGCTTGCAGGCGCGATTCCCCTCCGAACGGCACGATGATGCTGGCCGTCTCCGCCTTGATGGAATCAAAAAACGTGCTCTCGTTCTTTTTCTGCCGTGCGTCCTGCCGGAAAAATCGCTTCACGTTTTTCCGGGCGCGCTCTAAGCGGTTTCGAGCTACGGGCGGCAGGCAGAACGGGGCGGCGACGGATGCAAGGCGAAATCGAACACAGGACAATGCCGCAATCGGCGCGGCGCAGGCGCTTCCGCCGCGCGGCCATCGCGATCCTCGTGTTGTCCGTGCTGCCGATGATCCCGGTGATTTTCGCCGCGAGCGTGGCGCATTTCGCGGGCTGCCGCCTCGACGAAAGCGGAGCGCATCCCTGCCTCATCGGCGGTTTCGACGCCGGGCCGGTGCTCTATACGGTCGGCATGGGCTTCTTCTTCATCGCGCTTCTCACCATGATAGCGGGCGCGGTCGCGGCGGCCATCTGGATCGCCGCCGTCGTCATTTATGTCTTGCGCGGGATGTTCGCCGGGCGGTGATCCCCCGTCCGGCCCGCCGTCATCCGATGGCAAGGTGAAGGAAGCGCTTGTAGATGCGCGCGAGCGTCTCGATGTCCGCCGTGGCCGCTTGCTCGTCCACCTTGTGCGCGGTGGCGTTCAGGAGGCCGAGTTCGGCGACCGGGCACAGATCCTTGATGAAGCGCGCGTCCGACGTGCCGCCGCCCGTGGAAAGCACCGGCTCGCGCCCCGTCTCGGCATGAACCGCCGCGCCCAGCATCTTCACGAACCCGCCCGGACTCGTAAGGAAGCTGTCGGAAGCCGGATCGAAACTCAGCGTATGTGTCACGTCGGCATAGCGCAGAGCTGCGGCCACCTGCTCTTCGAGCCATACCCTGAGCGATGACGCGGTGTGGAGATCGTTGAAGCGGATGTTGAAGCGCGCCGACGTCTGTGCCGGAATGACGTTCGTCGCCTTGTTCCCGGTGTCGATGGTGGTGATTTCGAGATTCGACGGCTGGAAATGCTCGCTGCCTTCGTCGAGGGGGCGCGCCTTGAGCAGAGTCAGCACTCCGATGAGCGCGGTCAAGGGGTTACGCGCCTTGTGCGGATAGGCGACGTGTCCCTGTACGCCGCGCACCACGAGTTCCGCGCCGAGAGAGCCGCGCCGCCCGATCTTGATCGTATCGGCCACGGCATCTTCGGAGGTGCATTCGCCGAGCACGCAGGCATCGGGGCGCTCGCCGCGCGCGATGAGGCGTTCCACCACCTTCCGCGTCCCGTTGATGGCCGGCCCTTCCTCGTCGGCGGTGATAAGGAAACTGATGGAGCCGGTGAGGTCCGGCTTTTCGCGCAAATAGTCGAGCGCCGCCGCCAGCGAGGCCGCGACCGCTCCCTTCATGTCGACGGCGCCGCGTCCGTAGAGCACGCCGTCCACGATCTCGCCTGCGAAAGGCGGAAGCCGCCAAGCGGCCTCGTCGCCCGGCGGCACGACATCGATGTGACCCGCGAAGCAGATATGCGGTGTGCCGTCGCCGATGCGGGCATAGAGGTTTTCGACATCCGGCGTTCCGGGTTCGCTGAATCGCAGCCGCTCGCAAGCGAAGCCTGCCGCGCCAAGTTCGCGTTCGAGAAAGGCGAGTGCGCCGGCGTCTTCCGGTGTGACGCTTGCGCAGCGAATGAGGGTTTGGGCGTAGTCGGTGGCGCTTGTCATGCTTGTTCTTGCTTTCCTTGGGCTGCGCGCTTTTTGTCGTGAAGTCTCAACACACTGAACCGGTCAGGGGATCGTTTCCCGCACCTGCCCGCCGTGCGGCCCGCTTGCGACGCCGGACGCCTGAGGCGCGAAGGCTGTTTCCGGCAGGCGGATCTCCTGCAAATTCGGCTCTCTTGCCAGCGAACCGTGCAGGATCATGATCTTCTGCCAGATCTTGTTGCTGAGGGACGCTGTCAATTGCTCGATATCGTTCACCGCATCGAAAATGACGGGATCGCGGATGCTTTGCGCGTAAAGTGCCGCGAACTTGCTGATGAGAGACAGCATTTCCGAGCAATATTCGAGATAGCGGAGCAACTCGCGCGGGCTGAGGTCGCGGTCGGGCGAGGATCGCGTCGGCGGCAGGTTCGCCGCCATGGCCGCCGGATCCTTGTTCATCTGGTGGCTGTCGACGACGTGGGCGAAGGCGCGCAGGCTGTGAAGGCCGCGGAGCGCCTTCTTGCGCTTCATGCGCGTGGCGCGGTTCGTCACGAAGAAGATCACGAGGGCGACCGAGACGGCAACATGAATCGCCGCGCTGACGCCCTGCATCGCCTGAAAGAATTCCTGCTGTTTTGCGAACTGGATTTCGATCCATGGGATGCGGGCGAGGATGAAGACCGTGACCGCGAAGCCGACCATCGTCAACGCGCCGATGACGAAATCCGCCGCGACGTTGCGCTTCGCGAGCAAACGCGCTTCCTGAGCGATAGCGTGGGCGTATTCGGCAAGGCGCGTGGCCTCACGGGTGAGGCCACGATCGGGAAAACGCTCGGCCACGCGGTTCTTGAGCTGATAGGCGGACTTGATGACTTCGGTTTCATCAAGGGTCACGAAACGGGGCATGGGGTGCCTTCCCGCCGCTGAAACTGACTATTCGTTTTACAGGAAATGATCTGTGATCCGACCTTCCGGGCCGAACCTTCTCCTGCAACGAAAGCCGCCTTTTCGGGCTTTTCGTGGGCGGCTATGAGGCGGCGACCGGCGCTTTCACGGCTTTCCAGCGAGCGGATCGGGGCCGTATCGGTTCGGCCCCGTTTCGCCCTGCAGAATCCCGAACTGAAGAAATCCCCAGATCAGGGAAGCAAGAAAGAGCAGCCCGATGAAGTTGACCGCGCCCTCGCCGATGGCCGCCTGCGCCGCGAGCCCCGGCGCAAGGCCGAGGGCAAGGAACGGCGCAACGACGAGCAGGATCATCCAGCCGGAAAGCCCCCTGTCATGCAGGCGCTTCACGCCGAGCGCCAGCAGGTTCCACAAAGCAACGCAGAAGACGAGTCCCGGTATGAACATCCACCGCGCGATTTCGGCGGCCACTGGTTTCGCCTCGGCGCTGTTGAGCCATTCCCGGTTGTTCATGTTCTGGACGAGTTCCGGGTGCCGGTTGAGGTAGTCTCCGAGGAAGAGAAACGACGCTGTCAGCACCGTCAGCACGACCGTGCTGACGAGCGTCGTCGCCCGCCACCAATGCGCGCGGCTTAGGCGGCCCTCCAGGCCGAACAGGATGCTCCAGATGTCGTGATCGCCACCATGATAGCCGGGCGGAAGCGTATCGGGACCGTGCGCGTTCGGGCCGGGCGTGCCGCGCAGCACGCTCAGTTGCACGAACATGAAGATGGAAAAGCCGGTCAGCACGGCGGCAAGGAAGCCGGACGAGGCAGGCGTTCCCGTGTCGAGCGTATCCGTCATCGGCACAAGCGCCATGGCTATGGAGAAGCCGAAATAAGAATACCAAAGCCAGCGCGGCAAGTTGCGGTCGTGAAGGCGCTTCACGGACAGCGCGCTCATGGGCCAGGCTATGAGGGCGAAATAGCTGAGCCAGACCGGTTCCCACAAGCCCGACTGGTCGGCGGGGCGCTGCCAGACCGCGGGCGCGAGCGGATCGCCGGTTGCGAGCCACGAAAGGAGCGCGGCGAAGGCGAGACCGGCGCCCGTTACCGCGAGACTTCCGCCCCAGTATGTCAGCCGGTTGATGCGGCCGTGAAAGCCGAACAACACTTCGCCCCAACCCATCGGATTCTCCATCGCGCTCCCGGCGCCTTGAGTTTCCCGCATTTCATCGCAGAGCCGGAAGCCCGGTCTGTTGTTGCGGCCTTTTGCGTCTCGCAAGGAAGCGCAGACGGCTCGATCACCCGTGATTTAACGCCAACACGGCATTTACAGACGCCTGCGACCAGCCGCGTTCAATCGGAATCGTTCAACGCGCGACACTCTATTCGCGCAGGAGATCGTTGATCGACGTCTTCGAGCGCGTCTTCTCATCGACGCGCTTCACGATCACCGCGCAGTAAAGCGACGGACCCGGCTCGCCTGAAGGCAGCGCCTTGCCCGGCATCGCTCCCGACACGACCACCGAATAAGGCGGCACGCGGCCATAGAAAACCTCGCCCGTCGCGCGATCCACGATTTTCGTCGACTGCCCGAGATAAACGCCCATCGACAGGACCGAGCCTTCGCCCACGATGACGCCCTCGGCCACCTCCGCGCGGGCGCCGATGAAGCAATTGTCCTCGATGATGACGGGGCCGGCCTGAAGCGGTTCCAGCACGCCGCCGATACCCGCGCCGCCCGAAAGGTGCACGTGTTTGCCGATCTGCGCGCAAGAGCCGACGGTCGCCCAGGTGTCGACCATCGTGCCTTCACCGACATGGGCGCCGACATTCACGAAGGACGGCATCAGCACCACGTTCTTCTCGATGAAGGCGGAGCGGCGCACGATCGACCCCGGAAGCGCACGGAAGCCGGCGGCGCGAAAGCGCGCCTCGTCCCAGCCCGCAAACTTCGACGGAACCTTGTCCCACCACGGCCCCGGCGCTTCGCCGTCGCCAAGAAGTGTGTTGTCGTTCAGGCGGAACGAGAGAAGCACCGCCTTCTTCAGCCACTGGTTCACGACCCATTCGCCGCCAACCTTCTCGGCCACGCGTGCCTTGCCCTCGTCGATAAGCGAAAGCGCCGCTTCGACCGCCTCGGCAATTTCACCTTTCTGCCCGAACCGGATGGACTGGCGATCCTCGAACGCGGCGTCGATGACGGCCTTCAAATCATTCGTCATGGGTGGAAACCTCCCGCTTTCTTTCCTGCAAGTGCGTGCCCTCCGGCGACGCCCTCTGTCAAGCCGCTTGGGCCGCCTGAAGGATCGCATCCTGCGGCTTAACGCGGTCTTCAGCACACAACCCGAAAGCGCACAGCGCGGTCGGGCGCATCCGCTATTCTGACCATGAAGTCCCAGAAACGCGAGTGAGGGGTGTCATGTCAGGTTTCCCGTCCAGGCGCGCGTCGCTTGCTTGTTGCGCGATGCTGGTTTTCGCATGCGGCATCGGAGCGGCGACGGCGACGGCGACCGGGTTCGAATGCCCGGAGATCGGCAAGGGCGAGGTGCGGATTTCCCCAGTGCAGGCGAAGGTCTTCACGGACGGGAATTCCGCCGACCTGGCGAACGAGATCACGAGCCTGATCGTAAGCCTCAAGTCCCAGCGGCCCGGCATCGACTATTCGAGCCTTCTCAACGCGGCGATGGCGGCTTACTGCCCGGTCATCGCGGATGCGAAGACCCTCAGCACGCAGGAGAAGTCAGCCCGCATCTGGAAGTTCGAGGCGGTGTTGCGCGAGAGACTCGCCGCCCAGATCTCATCGGGTGGCGATTCGTCGATCCTGGCGCAGGTGGACATCTCGCCGACCGTCTATGAGGCGCTGCGCGAGAAGGCAGCATCGCTCGGCCAAACGCCCTCGAAATACATGGCGTCCATCCTGGACAAGGCGGCATCGGAAGCTGGCCAATAGGTTTGCCTCGGATCCAGCGCGCCAGATAAACTTTGAGACAATTTTGCGGGGAACCGCATGACATCGGGCGTGTCCACCTCACAAGAGCGCGGCGTAACAGCGACCGCGCCGAATGAGTGAGGTGTTCACGACATGACAATCAAAACCATCGCTGGAGCGGCTCTCGTCGCCGCAACACTTGCTCTGCCTGTGCAGTCGGCATCGGCGGCGCCCATATCGTCTTCTGCCGCCGTTCTGACGCAGGCCGCGGCTCAGTCTGGTGTCGAAAAGGTGCACTGGCGCGGCCACCGCGGCTATTACGGCCACCGGAGATGGGGGCACAGGCACTGGGGCGGCCCTCGCGGGCCGTTCTTCGCGCCGTTCGCGTATGGCTATTATCCGCGCTATCGGCCCTATCGCTACGGCTACTACCCGCGCCACAGATACTATCGCTACGGGTATTACGGATATCCGCGCTACTACCGCAGCGGCTATTACGGCGGGTGGGGTGCGCCGTACTACGGTTACGGGGGCTACGGCTGGGGACGCCCCGGCCTGAGCATCGGCTTCGGCTTCTAGGTATCAGCGGGGCGGGCGTGCCGATCAGGGCGCCCGCCTGCTTTTCGTTTAAACGCGGCAGTCTACTGATTTGACGGGCTTGCTTCGGGCGAGCAGGTATTCAGTTCGCTCGAAAACGCGGCGGACGATGGGGGAGCCGCATCGGCCGGTTGGGTCTCTTCGAACTCCGCCTTTTCGGTCTGAACCTCGTCGGCGTGAACCGTATCGGCTTGCAGCTCGTCCGGTGAAACCGCGTTCGTCGCCGCCTCCTGCGGCGTGAGTTCGTACAGCAGAAAAGACTCGATATAGATCGACTTTTCCAGCGCCAGCCTTGCCTTGAAGCCCGCTTCAGCGATTTCGCGATCGAAGAAATCGAGATCGGAATCGGACGAGATCATGAGATACATCCGGCCGTCCGGTTTCAGCCGCGCACGCGCCTGACGGAAAAGGCCGCGCAGGTTGAGATTATCCGGCCCCGAATGCCAACCGGCATCGGCGAGATCGCGCGTCTTGCCCGCATGCTTCGGGGGGCTTGAGAAAATGACGTCGAAGATCGGGCGCGCCGGAATCGCATCCATAAGATTGCAACACAGACCTTTCACGTTCGGGCCGTAACCGTTCGCCTCCGCGTTCTGGACGGCGGCGTCGGCGGCGGCCGGGTTGATGTCGAGCGCGAGCACGAAATCCGCGCCCGCGCGTGCCGCCGCGAGCGCGAGAATGCCCGAGCCGGTGCCGATATCGGCAACCACCTTGCCCCTGAGATCGAGGCCGTCGATAAAATGCGCGAAGGTCTCGCTCGAAATGAAATAGCGCGGATGGAAGACGGTCGGCGGCACCTCCAGCATGAAGCCGGCTGCTTTCGCGCGCTGCGTATCATCGTGTTTCAGCACGAAATGATAGGACAGATAGTGCAGCGTGCTGCGCAGGGCCTTGCGAAACGCCGACTGCGGACGCCCGCGCCTGTCGAGCGCCGAGGGCGCCGCGCTACCGCCGGCGACCGGATTATGCGAAGCCTGTCCCAATACCTGATCCATGACGAACACCCCCTGCGGTTAGCGTTAGCGGTCTGAAATCTGTGCGTGCTTGTCGCGCCATGCGGCGAGACGAAGGAACGGCAGGACGACGCGCTGCGCCATCGAGGGGGCTCGCGCCGGAAGACGTCGCGGCTCGTCCCGTTGCGCGGTTTCGTCAGCCAGCGCGCCGCGAAGACGGGCGAGTTCCGTGGCAACGGGGTTCCATTCGCGCCAGGCCGCCAGGGCTTCTTCCGCGAGGAGGCCGCTGACGACTTCGGGCGCGGGCCCGAAGATCGGCAATTGCCGGCCCAGTTCCTCGTCGTAAAGGATCGTCCATTTGGAGACGCCGCCCATCGCGGGCGAGGCGAGCGCATAGGCGACGCGCCCGACCCAGGCTTCGCGAATGCAGAAGG
Source organism: Rhodomicrobium sp. (assembly GCF_047605405.1). NCBI lineage: Bacteria > Pseudomonadati > Pseudomonadota > Alphaproteobacteria > Hyphomicrobiales > Hyphomicrobiaceae > Rhodomicrobium > Rhodomicrobium sp. The sequence goes on from NZ_JASGFR010000003.1 coordinate 25,176, forward strand.
AGCACATCGCGCACGGTTCGACGGTGGAATAGAGCGTCGACCGGGCAAGTCCCCCACGGCCAACGGCCTTCAATGCGGCGGCAATTGCGATGATTTCGGCATGACGGGAGAAGTCGGCATCGCGCATCGCGCGGTTCCCCGCTTCGGCGACGATTTCGCCATCGAGGGCAACGAGCGCGCCGAACGGATAGTCACCGTCCCGGGTCGCTTCCCGCGAAAGCTCGATGCACCTGAGCATCATCGCCTCGTCGGCCGCATTCCACCACGCCATGACGCAAACCCTTCCCCGCCGCTGCCCCCGACGTCACACGCCGGAAGCGCGAAAAACTCTCGACCATTTATAGGGATAATGGCTTCAGGCCGGCTTAAGCGGGGACGAACAGAATCGTGCGCTGTCTTGTCGATCCGTTTTTCATATCGATGCGGGACGGTTTGCGGATCGGTTTCGCAACTTCTGCGGGGCGGCTGGGGTGCCTTAACATCTTTTAATTTGGCGGCAAGTGGTTTGTAATATTCGCCTTCTTATATCAATGAGACGACGTAAATGTTTCAGGGGACAGCTGACCGATGGCTACAGGACAACTAGAAGATGCGCGGATAGGCAAGCGGGCCTACGGACGCGTGAAGTCAGCGGGCGCCTTTCTCGGCGCGGGGCTTCTCGGCGCGGGCCTGCTGACGGCGATGCCCGCCGTGCCCTTCCACGGCGGGGCCGCATTTGCGCAGGAAGCAAAGCAGGGGCCGCTGCCCGGTTCGCCTCCCACATTCGCGGATCTCGCGGACAAGGTCCGCCCGGCCGTGGTGAGCGTGAATGTAAAATCCCGCGGCGCCGCCGGCGAAACCTCGCAAAGAGATTTGCCCGACCTTCCGCCGGACCACCCGCTGCGCGAGTTCTTCGACCAGTTCAAGCATAACCAGCCTGAGCGCCGCCCCTCCCGTGCGCAAGGTTCCGGGTTCCTCATCTCACCGGACGGCTATGTGGTGACGAACCATCACGTTGCCGACAAGGTTGACGAGATCGAGATCACCTTCGAGAACGAAGAGAAGTACAAGGCGAAGGTCGTCGGCTCGGATGCGCGCACCGATATCGCGCTCTTGAAAATCGACTCCAAGAAGAAGTTCGACAACTGGCTCGAATTTGAAGACACCCCGCCGCGCGTCGGCGACTGGGTGCTGGCGGTCGGCAATCCGTTCGGCCTCGGCGGCACGGTGACGGCGGGTATCGTCTCGGCGAATGGCCGCGACATCGGCTCCGGTCCTTATGACTTCCTCCAGATCGACGCGGCGGTAAACCGCGGCAATTCCGGCGGCCCCGCTGTGGACCTCAAGGGCCGTGTCGTCGGCGTGAACACCGCGATCTATTCGCCGTCGGGCGGCAGCGTCGGCATCGCGTTCGCCATCCCTGCTTCCACCGCCAAGGACGTCGTCGACAAGCTTCGCGACAAGGGCAAAGTGTCGAGCGGCTGGCTCGGCGTTCAGATCCAGAATCTCGACGAGAATATTGCCGAGAGCCAGGGGCTGAAGACCGCGAAGGGTGCGCTCGTCGCGAAGATCATCGCGGATGGCCCCGCCGCGAAATCCGAACTCAAGGCCCGCGACGTGATTCAGCAGGTTAACGGTCGGTCCGTCAGCAACTCGCGCGAACTCGCCCGCACCATCGCCGCCCTTCCGCCCGGCGCCGATGCAAAGCTTCGCGTTTTCCGCAACGGCGAAGAACGCGAAGTCACGGTCAAGCTCGGCGAGTTCCCCGCTAACGACAAGCTTGCCTCTCTTCAGGGCGGAAACGACGACAGCGACAGCAGCGCTTCGGGCAAGGAGCTGGACGACCTCGGCCTGACGCTCATCCCCGCGCCCGAGTTCCCCGGCGCCAAGACCAAGGAAGGCGTTGCGATCGTGAACGTCGATCCAAACTCCAAGGCCGCCGATCAGGGTCTGCGCCGCGGCGACGTGATCGTCGAAGTGAACGGCAAGACGGTCTCCTCGCCAGACGACGTCGTGGACGGCATCCGCGACGCGCGCCAGAAGAACAAGAAAAACGTTCTGCTTCAAGTGAGGAGCCGCGACCAGCAGCGCTTCATCGGCCTTCCCATCGACAAGTCCGACGAAGACAAGGAAAGCGAAGCCAAGGAGTCGACGGGCTCCGACAAGAACAAGGGCAAGCGCTAGTGGAGCGAATTTGACATTTGAGTCCCGGTGGCTGCGAGCTTTCGCTCAAATGTCAAATTCAAAAGCTCCACTCGATCGTGATGTTGCTAGTGGTCCTTTGACATTTGCTCGCAGCGTGCCGCAAACGGATGCAAATGTCGGAATCGGACCACTAGGCTGGCCAGGAATTGCCGCCTTGGGGCGGCATTTCCCATGATGATCGGTGAAGGCCGACGACATCGTCATCGGCCTTCCTCTTGAGCGGCGGACACAAGCAAGGTGAACCATGCGGGTTCTGATCGTTGAGGATGATCGCACTGCGGCCGATTTTCTGGCCAAGGCGCTCGGTGAGGCCGGATTTCAGACCGAGATCGCGGGCGACGGCGAGACCGGTTTTGACAGTGCTACATCATCCAAATTCGGCGTTCTGATCGTGGACCGCATGCTGCCGAAGCTCGACGGTCTGACGCTCGTCGAGCGGCTTCGCGAGCGCGGCGACAGCACGCCGGTGCTGATCCTCTCGGCACTCGGCGCCGTGGACGACCGTGTGAAGGGTCTTCGCGCGGGCGGCGACGACTACCTGCCGAAACCCTACAGCCTCGTGGAACTCGTCGCGCGCGTCGAGGCGCTGGCGCGGCGCGGTCCCACCGAACGCGCAGTGACGACCTACACTGTCGGCGACCTCGTGCTCGACCGCTTGTCTCACAAGGTATCGCGCGGCGGCGAAACCATCGTGCTCCAGCCGCGCGAATATCGGCTGCTCGAATATCTCATGAAGCATGCCGGGCAAGTGGTGACGCGCACCATGCTGCTCGAAAACGTGTGGGATTATCATTTCGACCCCCAGACGAACGTCATCGACGTGCATATTTCCCGGCTGCGCAGCAAGATCGACAAGGGCCAAGGCAAGCCGCTTCTGGAAACCGTACGCGGCGCGGGTTACATGATCCGCGATGAGCGTCGCTAATTTCGTAAAACTGATTCCCCGCCTCGTTCTCGCGACGCCGTTCCGGCTGTTCGCGATCTATGTCTCGCTGTTCTGCGTCGCCGTCGCCGCCGTCTTCATCTATGTGAACGTGGCGATGCAGGGATTTCTCGCCCACGAGGCGGAAGCAGCGGTCCAGACCGATTTCGACTTCCTCGCCGCGCGCTACAACGAAGGCGGACCGGCCGCGCTCGGCCCAGCCATCGCGGAGCGTTCCGCCGCGTCCAACAACGGCCTCTATCTTCTCACCGACGCCAATGGCCGCTGGCTCGCGGGCAATCTCGAAGCCGTGGCGGCTGACCTGTGGGCGACGCAAGGCGCTGCCCAATTCGCCTATCGCAAGCGCGGCAGCGATGCGCGGCAGCGGCAGGCGTTCGGCGTCGTGACGCGTCTGCCGAACGACCTCCATCTCATCGTCGCGCGCGACATCGAAAACCAGGAGACGCTGAAGCGCCTGCTGCGCACCGCGTTTCTGCTCGGTTATGCGCTGATCATCGCCATCGGCGCGGCGGGGGCCGTGATCGTGAGCCGCCGCATGCTGCGCCGCGTGGACGAAGCGTCGAGCACCGCCCGCGCGATCATGCAGGGCAATCTCGCGCAGCGCGTTCCCGTGAGAGGGCACGCCGACGAGTTCGATCGCCTCTCGGAAAATCTGAACGCGATGCTCGACCGCATCCAGGATCTCATGATCGGGCTGAAGAACGTATCCGACAACATCGCGCACGACCTGAAGACGCCGCTTCATCGCTTGCGCACGCGGGCGGAACGCGCGCTCCAGTCGAGCCCGTCGCCCGAGAAACTCACCGAAGCGCTGGGCAGCGTCATCGAGGAGGCCGACACCCTGATCCAGACCTTCGACGCGCTGCTCAGCATCGCGCGGCTCGAAGCGGGCTCGCGGTCGGAGAGCTTCGGGCCGCTGAATGTCTGCGCGCTCCTGAACGACGTCGCCGAGCTTTATGAGCCCGCGGCGGAAGAACAGGGGCTTTCGCTCGTCACCACCTGCGCCTCCGACGCCGTCATGATCGCGGGCGAGAAGCACCTCATCGTGCAGGCGGTAGCGAACCTGCTCGACAACGCGATGAAATACGCCATCCAACCCGCCCCCGAGGGTGGGGCAAAACATCCCGCTGTGGAACTCGGCCTTGAGGACCGGGGCGATTTCATCGACATCCTTGTTTCAGACAATGGGCCGGGCATACCCGAGGCGGACCGCGAACGCGTGCTCCAGCGCTTTGTGCGTCTTCAGCCGAGCCGGTCGATTCCCGGCAGCGGGCTCGGCCTGTCGCTCGTCGCGGCGGTCGCGCGCCTGCATGAAGGGTCCGTTTCGCTCGAAGACAACGGGCCGGGGCTTCGCGTGCGGCTGCGGCTGAAGAAAAACCTTGTCGCGGCGCCGCAAAAAGCGCCCGGCGAAGAAGCCGAAATGGTGACGCATGCAGCCTGATCCCGCAGCGCTTCGAAACCGCCTCACGCCAACCCCGCTCGACAACGCGGAGGGCACCGGGCGGCAAAGGGTGGATCGCGCGATGGCCGCGCTCAAGGCCGTTCGGCCCGAGGCCGCCTTCGACGACAAGACGCTCGCGTTCCTGTCCGGCGTGTTTGCGGGGTCGGAATTCCTTTTCGGTCTCGCCGAACGCAACCCGGACCGGCTTTTCGAAACGCTGGAAACCGCGCCCGAAGCGCGCTTCGACGCCGTGCTGGCCCGCGTCGCGGACGAAGCAGCGACGACAACCAGCCAGCGCGAGCTGATGACCGCGCTTCGCATCGCGAAGGCAGACCTTGCCTTTCTCGTCGCGCTCGCCGATCTCGGCGAGGTTTGGAGCGTGGACGAAGTCACGCGCCGCCTGACGGATGCAGCCGACGCGCTTGTCGGCCATGCGGTGCGCTTCCTGCTCGCCCGCGCCATGGAAGCGCGCAAGTTCTTCCCGCCGGATCATACGCGCCCCGAGGAGGGCAGCGGCTTCATCATTCTCGGCATGGGCAAATACGGCGCGCACGAGCTGAACTATTCGAGCGACATCGACCTCATCATCTTTTATGACCGCGAAACCGCGCCGCTCGGCGACGGCTTCGAGGCGCAGCCCTTCTTCGTGCGGCTCGTCCGCGACCTCGTCACCATCCTGCAGGAGCGCACGGCGGACGGCTACGTGTTCCGCACCGACCTGCGCCTGCGGCCCGATCCGGGTTCGACTCAGGCCGCCATCTCCACCGACGCCGCGTTTCGCTATTACGAAAGCCAGGGCCAGAACTGGGAACGCGCCGCCATGATCAAGGCGCGCCCCGTGGCGGGCGACATCGCGGCGGGCGATGCGTTCCTGAAGTCGCTCGCGCCTTACGTCTGGCGCAAATATCTCGACTACAACGCGATTTCCGACATTCACGCCATGAAGCGGCAGATCCACGCCGCGAAGGGGCACGAGAAGATTGCGGTCGCCGGGCACAACCTGAAACTCGGGCGGGGCGGCATCCGCGAGATCGAGTTCTTCGTGCAATCGCAGCAACTCATCGCGGGTGGCCGCCAGCCGCCGCTGCGCACGCGCCGCACGATCACCGGCCTGAAACTTCTGACGGATTACGAGTGGATCACGCCGCAGGTTCGCGACGACCTTTCCGACGCCTACCGCACGCTGCGCCGCATGGAGCACCGCCTGCAAATGGTGGCGGACCAGCAGACGCATTCGCTTCCGTCCTCCCTCGCCGAACTCGAACGCTTCGCGCGCTTCGCGGGTTATGCGGACGAGGCGCGTTTCGAGCGGGACATGCGCTCCACCATGATGATGGTGCAGGAGCATTACGCGGCGCTCTTCGAGAAAACGCCCCAACTGACCGCGCCGCAAGTCGGCGGTGGAAATCTCGTCTTCGCGGGCGATGTCGAAGATCCCGCCACGCTCACCACGCTTGGCGCGATGGGCTTCAGAAACCCATCCGGCGTCATCGCCATGGTGAAGGGCTGGCATTATGGCCGCTATGCCGCCATGCGCAGCGCCCGCGCGCGGGAGATCCTGACCGAGTTTACACCCGCGCTCCTCGAAGCCTTCGGCAAGACGGGCGACCCGGACCTCGCACTCTCCACCTTCGACAAGTTTCTCGCCGAGGTGCCGACCGCGCTTCAGCTCTTCTCGATGCTGCGCGCGAACCCGACCTTCCTTCAGCTTCTCGCGCAGATCATGGGGTCCGCGCCGCGGCTCGCCCGCATCCTCTCGCGCCGCCGCCGCATCATGGAGGCGCTGCTCGACCCGGACGGCTTCGGCGAGGCGCCGACACCGGACGAAGTGCGCGACCACATCCGCCGGGACATCCTCGCCGCCGAAACTTACGACGACCGCCTCGACCGCGCGCGGGTCGTCGGGCAGGAGCGCATGTTCCTCGCGGGCGTCGAACTTCTTTCAGGCCGTATCGATCCGCGCGAGGCCGGCGCAACCTATTCACTGATTGCTGAATCGGTCATCGAGGCGCTTCTCGACGCGGTTCAGGAGCGCTACGGCGCAGACATGCCCGCGCCTGCGGTTCTCGCGATGGGCAAGCTCGGCGGGCGCGAGACGACGGCCTCATCGGATGTCGATCTCATCGTGGTTTACGATGTTCCGCAGGACAAGGCGCAGGCCGCGCCCCAGCATTACGCGCGCCTGACACAACGCCTCATCGCCGCGCTCTCCGCGCCGACGCCCGAGGGCGAGCTTTACGCCGTCGACATGCGGCTGCGGCCGTCCGGCAAGGCGGGCCCGGTCGCCGTCCGGCTCGATGGCTTCCTGTCATACCAGAAGAACGAGGCCTGGACGTGGGAGCACCTCGCGCTCACCCGCGCGCGGCCCATCGCGGGCCCGCCTGAGCTTCGCGAGCGGCTTTGCGGCGCGATCCGCGAGGTGCTGACGCTGCCGCGCGACCGGGCAAAGACCGCGGGCGATGTCCTCGAAATGCGCGCGCTCATCGAGAAGGAAAAGGGCACGCGCGACCTCTGGCAGATCAAGACGTTCAACGGCGGCCTGATCGATGTGGAGTTCATCGCGCAGTTCCTTCAGGTGGCGCATGCGGACCGCCTGCCGGAGATCCTCGACCAGAACACCGAGGCCGCGCTGAAGAAGCTTGTCGCGGCGGGCGTGCTCGACCCGGAAGACGGCAGCAGGCTGATCCATGCCGCCGAGCTTTTCAACGACGTCTCCCAGATCCTCCGCCTGTGTACGGAAGGCGCTTTCGACCCGGCCGCTGCGCCATGCGACCTCATCGAGGCGTTGCTGCATGTCACCGGTGAGCCGGATGTCGCGCGCCTCGAAGAGCGGCTGCGCGACACCTATGCCGAGGTTGCCGCCCTGTTCCCGAAGCTCGTCCGTTAACCGACGCATCAAAGGCGGCGCTCCACTCGTGGATCGTCCGGGCGCTTCCGTTTTGCGATGCAACAGAAGCCCGGCCGACGTGTTCTCGCGTCGGACGATCGCCTTCCGTCATGGCGTCTTGCATCGAAAGGCTTCGGCGAAAAAGCATGCGAACAAGTCGATCGTTCACAGAAGCTTAGAATGCTTTTGAAACCGAACGCCCGCACAGTGAGCGCCGCGACAGAACGCAATTCGCGGCATGCGCAACGAGGACGGAAGATGGCCCGCATCATTGTTGTCGACCCCTTCGATTATGTCGTCTTCGGCGGCACGGGCGATCTCGCCCGGCGCAAGCTTTTCCCGGCGCTCTATCACCGCGACTTCGACAACCAGCTCCCCGAAACCGCGCGCATTATCGGGGTGGCTCGGCGCGACGAGACGACGGAGAGCTATCGCGCCGATGTGGAAGACGCGATCCGCGCCTCGCTGCCGGAAGGGGATATCGACGGCGAGACGCTCGGCCGCTTCCTCTCGCGCGTCGTCTATGTGCGCGCCGACGGCATGAGCGACGACGGCTGGGACGAACTCGCGGACGTGCTCGAAGAGCGCCGCGACTGCATTCGCGTGTTCTACCTCGCCACCGCCTCGAACCTCTTCGGCCCGATCTGCCATCGCATCAAGAGCCACGGCCTCATCACCGACAAGACGCGGCTCGTGCTCGAAAAACCGTTAGGGCACGATCTCGACTCCTCACGCGCCATCAACGAAGCGGTCGGGCAGGACTTCCCGGAAGATCGCATCTACCGCATCGACCATTACCTCGGGAAGGAGACGGTGCAGAACCTCATGGCGCTGCGCTTCGCGAACGTGCTGTTCGAGCCGCTCTGGAACGCCGCGCATATCGATCATGTGCAGATCACCGTCGCCGAGACGCTGGGGCTCGGAAGCCGCGCGAAATATTACGACCAGGCGGGCGCGCTGCGGGACATGGTGCAGAACCATATGCTGCAGATGCTATGCCTCGTGGCGATGGAGCCGCCGACCTGCATCTGGGCAGACGCTGTCCGCGACGAGAAGCTGAAAGTGCTGCGCGCGCTGAAGCCCATAGGGGGCCGGGAAGCATTGCACGTTACCGTGCGCGGCCAATATCGCGCGGGGGCGGCGGACGGGCATGCCGTACCGGGCTATCAGCAGGAGCTCGGGCCGGGCGCGGCGACGAGCCAGGCGGAAACCTTCGTCGCCCTGAAGCTCGAAATCGACAACTGGCGCTGGGCAGGCACACCGTTCTACCTGCGCACGGGCAAGCGGCTCCCCGCGCGGGTATCGGAGATCGTCGTCACGTTTCGCCCCATTCCGCATTCGATCTTCAGCCGCGACGCGGGGCCGGTGGTGCCGAACCGGCTCGTCATCCGCCTTCAGCCGGACGAAGGCATCAAGCTTTGGCTCATGATCAAGGATCGCGGACCTGGGGGGATGCGGCTTCGCAACGTGCCGCTCGACATGACCTTCCGCGAGGCTTTCGGCCAGCGGAACCCGGACGCCTATGAACGCCTTTTGCTCGACGTGGTGCGGGGCAACCAGACGCTGTTCATGCGCCGCGACGAGGTGGAAGCCGCATGGCGCTGGATCGATCCGATCCTCGAAGCTTGGGACGCGAGCAAGGAGCCCGTGAAGCCCTACACGGCGGGTTCGTGGGGCCCATCGGCTTCGATTGCGCTGATCGAACGCGACGGCCGCACCTGGTATGAGGAGGATTCGTGAGCGCGATCATCGAGCGGCATGATTTCACAGACGGCGGCGCGCTCGCGGAAGCACTGGCGCAACGGGTGGCGGACGCGTTAGAGGCCCGCATCGGCGAATTCGACCGCGCGTCGATTGCCGTGTCGGGCGGGCGCACGCCAGCCGCCTTTCTCGACGCGTTGTCGCGCAAGGTGCTGCCATGGGATCGCGTGTGGGTCACGCTCGTCGATGAGCGCTGGGTGCCCGAAAGTTCGGATCGCTCGAATGCGCGGCTCGTGCGCGCACATCTTCTGCAAAACGAGGCCGCGGCTGTGCATTTCGTGCCGCTCGTGAACGAGGCGCCGACCCCGGAAGCGGGGCTGGAAAAAGCCGAGGCGCTTCTGGAGCCGTTGCCATGGCCGCTGGCGGTTTGCGTGCTTGGCATGGGGGGCGACGGACACACGGCATCGTTTTTCCCGCACGCCGCGGGCCTCGACGCCGCGCTCGCGCCGCAGCCCGGCGCGCGTCTCGCCGCCACGTCCGCTGACGCCGCCGGAGAGCCGCGCATTACCCTGACATTGCCGGTCATTCTGGACGCCTCGCTGATCGCGCTCCACATAGAGGGCATAGCCAAATTGCGGGTTCTGGACACGGCGCGTGCCGCCGGCCCGGTCGAAGACATGCCCGTCCGCGGCGTGCTGCGGGCGTCGCTCCGGCCGGTCGACGTGTTCTGGTGTCCGTAGCGTTTCCGCCTTTGATGGATCGAAGGCGGATCCTTTCTCTCTCGTTTCAGAGTGCGCCTTGTCGGAGAACCGCTTCAACTTGAACGCACTCGCCCGAAACAGATCCATGAGGCGCTGAAGCCGAAAGGAGATTGTCGTGTCCATCAATTCCACCGTCGGCGAAGTCACCGAACGCATTGTCAAGCGCAGCCATGACAGGCGCGCGCGCTATCTCGACCGGATCGCGAAAGCCGCCGAGCGGAAGCCCGAGCGCACGCATCTCGGCTGCGCGAACCAGGCGCACGGGTTCGCCGCATGCGGCCCCATCGACAAGGAGCGACTGCGCGCGGGACGCACGCCGAACCTCGGCATCGTGACGGCTTATAACGACATGCTGTCGGCGCATCAGCCCTATGAGCGCTTTCCGCCGCTGATCCGCGAGGCGGCGCGCGAGGCGGGCGCGACGGCGCAGGTCGCGGGCGGCACACCCGCCATGTGCGACGGCATCACGCAAGGCTTCGAGGGTATGGAGATCGGCCTGTTCTCTCGCGAGGTCATTGCGCTGTCGACGGCGGTCGCGCTTTCGCACCAGACTTTCGACGCCGCCGTCATGCTCGGTATCTGCGACAAGATCGTGCCGGGCCTGTTCATCGGCGCGGCGTCGTTCGGGCATCTGCCTGTCGTGTTTATCCCCAGCGGCCCGATGACGTCCGGCCTGCCGAACCCGGAGAAGTCGCGCATCCGGCAGCTCTACGCGGAAGGCAAGGTGAGCCGGGACGAGCTTCTCGCGGCGGAGGCGGCATCCTACCACGCGCCCGGCACCTGCACCTTCTACGGCACGGCAAACACGAACCAGATGGTCATGGAAATGATGGGCGTGCACCTGCCCGGCGCATCCTTCGTGAACGCCAACACGCCGCTGCGGGACGAGCTGACACGCGAGGGCGTGCGCCGCGCGCTCGCCATGACGGCGCTCGGCAATGAATACACGCCGTTCGGGGCGATGGTGGACGAGCGCTCCTTCGTGAACGCCATCGCGGGCGTGCTCGCCACGGGCGGCTCGACGAACCACACGCTGCATCTTCTCGCCATGTCGGCGGCGATGGGCATCACGCTGACCTGGGACGATTTCGACGTGCTCTCGAATGTCGTGCCGCTGGTCGCGCATGTCTATCCGAGCGGCAGCGCGGACGTAAACCAGTTCGCGGCGGCTGGGGGCGTGCCCTTCGTCATCCGCGAGCTTCTGGCGGCGGGCCTGCTCCACGGCGACATCAAGACCGTATGGGGCACAACGCTCGACGCCTATGCCATCGAGCCGGGGCTCGACGAAGAGGGTCATCTCGTCTGGCGCGACGCGGCGAAGAAAACCGGCGATGAGAGGATCCTGCGGAGCGTCGATCAGCCCTTCAGCGTCGAAGGCGGTATCCGCGTGCTCGACGGCAATCTCGGACGCGCGGTGATGAAAACCTCGGCTCTGGCGCCCGAGCGCCTCACGATCGAGGGTCCGGCCCGCATCTTTCATTCGCAAGAGGCGTTGCAGGAGGCCTTCAAGGCCGGCGCGCTGACTGGCGATTTCGTCGCCGTGGTGCGTTTCCAGGGGCCTAAGGCGAACGGCATGCCCGAGTTGCACAAGCTCTTGCCGCCGCTCGGTGTGCTTCAGGATCGCGGCCAGCGCGTGGCGCTTGTCACCGACGGGCGCATGTCGGGCGCATCCGGCAAGGTGCCGTCGGCGATCCACGTGACACCCGAGGCTGTGGCGGGTGGCCCCATCGCGCGAATTCGCGACGGTGATATAATCCGGATCGATGCCGTGTCCGGCACGCTGGCGGCGCTGGTCGACGAGAAGGAATGGGCGGCGCGCGAACCGGCAACCGCAGATCTTTCCGCGTCGCATGAGGGCGTCGGCCGCGAGTTGTTTGCGCCGTTCCGTGCGGCTGTGGGCGAAGCCGACACGGGAGCCACGATCTTTTTCAGGAGCGCCGCATGACTGCATCTGCACAGGCTGGTCTCGAGTCCATACTAAGCCGCGCTGCCGTGATCCCGGTGGTCGTTATCGACAAGGCCGAGGACGGGGTTCCGCTGGCGCGCGCGCTGCTTGCGGGCGGCCTCCCGGTGATCGAAATCACGCTTCGCACAGGCGCTGCGCTCGATGCGATCCGCGCCATTGCCAACGAGGTGCCCGAGGCGGTCGTCGGAGCGGGCACCGTGCTCGACGGGGCGCTTTTGAAGGCGGCGCGGGAATCAGGCGCGCGCTTCGCCGTGTCGCCGGGCGCGACGCCGCGCCTGCTCGACGCCGCCGATTCCGAAGGCGTGCCGCTTCTTCCGGGCATCGGGACGGCGTCGGAGGCGATGGCACTCATCGAACGGGGCTATCGCTTCGCGAAGTTCTTCCCGGCGGAAGCATCGGGCGGCCCTGCACTGCTGGCAAGCCTCGCCTCGCCTCTGCCCCAGCTCAAGTTCTGTCCGACCGGTGGCATCACGCACGACAATGCGCCGCGTTACCTCAAGCTGCCGAACGTGATTTGCGTGGGCGGCTCCTGGATGGTGAATCGGGCGCGGATCGCGGAAGGGGACTGGCCGTCGATCTCAGCGCTCGCCAAGGCAGCGGCGGCTCTTCATACGCCGGTCATTTGATCAACGCCGCCGCCTCGCGGAAGCGGGGATGTTCCGCCGTACGAAGCCATTCGAAGACGACCATCTCCGCCGTCACGATCTCCGCGCCGTGTCGCTCCATCCGCCGGATAGCGGTCTCCTTGCTTTCCGCGCGGCGCGATCCGATGGCATCGCGAACCACGAAAACGCGGCGTCCGCCTTCGAGAAGGCTAAGCACCGTCTGCAACACGCAGATATGTGCCTCGCAGCCCGTCACGACGAGGTCTTTGCCCGCGCCCAGGCGGTCGAGAAATCCGGTGCTCCCGCAAGCATCGAATGTCATCTTCTGGAACGCATCTTCCATCGGCGCCAGGTCTTCCACCGTGGCGCCAAGGCCTTTTGCATACTGCTCGGTAAAGAGGGTCGGTACGCCGAGCAGGGACGCCGCGGCCCGAAGCCTCTTCGCATGAGCGACAACGGCGGAGGCATCCTCGATGACTGCCATCAGGCGCGGTTGAAAGTCGATGGCGAGAAGCAGGCTGTTTTCCGGGGAGAGCGTGCGCATGAGTGAGTTCCGATCTGCTCGATGAGGGATCTTCAATTTCGCTCATGCCCGTCGCGTTCGTCCATCGAACTCTTTTCCTGTTCAGGGGTTTCTCCTTTATACAGACGACAAGAGGAGTATCGAAGTGGACAAGGATCGTGTGGAAGGAAGCGCCAAGCAGGTCAAAGGTTCGATCAAGGAAGCGGCTGGAAAAATAACCGGAGATACGAAAACGGAAACAGAGGGCAAGGCCGACAAAGCTGAAGGTAAGGTCCAGAACACTTACGGCGGCTTGAAGGATAGCCTTCGCGGGAAGTAAAACGAATTCCACGGTGCGCCAGACTCCCGCCGACCGACGGGGGTCTGGCTGTCGTGTGCAAAAAGTCACGGAATATTAAATTTTCTTTTGTGGCCTATAAGGCGTGGTTCGGGTTAATCCCTTTGTATGAATATTTCACTGAGACTCTTGCGGTATGTCACCGCCGCCGCCGATAGCGGGAATGTCACTGAAGCTGCACGCAAACTTCAGGTGTCCCAGCCATCCGTATCCGCCGCCATCGCGGAGCTGGAGCAAATGCTCGGCATCGCCATATTCGTGCGCCATCATGCGAAGGGCGTCACGCTGACGCCCGCAGGGCAAAAGCTCATCGCGGAAGCTCGCCTGCTTCTGAAGCACGCCGACGAATTCTCGAAGTCGGCGGAATCGCTTGGCGATACCGAGCGCGGCGAGGTGACTGTCGGCTGCTTCCCGACGCTGGCCGCATGTTACATGCCGGCGATCATGACCGACTTCTCGAAGCGGTACCCCCTGATCCAGCTTCGGCTGGCCGAAGGCGATCAGGAGCGGCTGCTTGCGGATGTCGTCAACGGGCGCGTGGAACTGGCGTTCACCTTCAACCATGCCGTTCCTCAGACCCTCGACTCGACGGTGCTGATGAAGCTGCCGTTCGTCGTCTCTCTTCCGGCCGACCATCGGCTTGCGAAAGCGCCGGATGTAAGCCTGCATGACCTGAAGGACGATCCGATGATCTTCTTCGGCGATCAACTTATCAGCGGCTATATCGCACAGGTTTTCGAAGCTGCGGGCGTTTCGCCTGTCGTGCAGCAGCGTATCGTCACTTTCGAGGTCATGCGCGGCCTTGTGGCGCGCGGGCACGGCTATTCCGTGCACGTCGCAACGCCCTCGTCCAGCACCTCATACGATGGCGGCAAGGTCGTTGTGAAGCCCATCCGCGACGATGTACCGAAAGCGGAAATCGCCTGCATCGCTCCGGGGGTGCAACTGATGCGCCCCGCCGTCAAACTGTTCGCGGATTTTCTCGCGGATGCCCTTGGTCAGACGGTGGAAAAAGAGCGGCAGCCCATGGCCGTGGCCGCCGAGTAGTTGCAGCGGGGGATTTCGGGGCCTTCATCGCGAAGGCTCTCATTTCCCTGTTGCGCTCCACGGCAATGTAACGATATATCATCACGTAATGTTTTCCGGAAGCGGATGAATATCATGATGAGCCGCTTGCCGGGTTTCCTCGGGTTGGCGCAGTGGCGGTCTTTCCCCTTGGCTAGGCGCTGGAAGCGTTGCATCTTCCTTGTCGCCGCGCTCGCTGTGGCGACGCCATCGCTTTCGGCTCCCGCCGTGGTGGCGACCATCAAGCCGATCCACTCGCTCACCGCCGCGGTCATGGCCGGCGTGGCTGAACCGAAACTGCTTCTCGGCGGCGCGGCCTCTCCCCATTCCTACGCCTTGAAGCCTTCCGATGCGCGCGCTCTTGACGGCGCCGATCTCGTCATCCGCGTCTCACCGCATCTCGAGGTGTTTCTGGACAAGGCGCTGACGTCGCTTTCCGCAAAGGCGCGCGTTGTCGATCTCGACAGAGCCGCCGGGCTGAACCTTCTCGCCGCAAGAGCTTCGCATGGCGCATCCTCAACCGCAGCCTCGCCCGATGAGGCCGACGTGCATTTCTGGCTCGATCCCTCGAATGCCGTAGCGTTGGCAAGAGAGATTGCGCGCCAGCTCTCCTCTATCGATCCGGAAAACGCGGCTCGCTATCGCGCCAACGCCGACGCGCTTGAAGCCAGGCTTGTCGCGCTTGATGGCGAATTGCGAAAGACGCTCGCCGGTCTTTCGACGCGGCCGTTCGTGGTCTTTCACGATGTGACGCAATATCTCGAACGTCGCTACGACCTGAACAGCCTGGGCACGGTGACGCCGAGCCCGGAACGCTCTCCCGGCGCGGGCAGTGTTGCCGCCCTGCGCGACGCCATCCGCGAAAAAGGCGCGGTATGCATTTTCGCCGAACCCCAGTTTTCGCCGAGGCTGATCGACATGCTCGTGGAGGGCACAAACGCACAGCGCGGCGTTCTCGACGAAATCGGCGTCAGGATCGAAGCGGGGCCGGACCAATATTTCGAGCTGATGCGCGCCAACGCGCACAGTATCGCCGATTGCCTGAGGCACTGAACGCCATGCCGACAAGCACGGGGCCGAATCGCCAGCGTCATTTCGTAAAAATGCAGTCAATCCGATGACGATGTCAGCGCAGGGCTGATCTACGCCTTCGACGATTTCACGTTCACACCCCATGCGAACGCCACGCGCGTCAGCGAAACATCGCCGTAGCGCTCGGGGGTGGCCGCCACGATGGAGCCACCGAGCCCGCCGTAGAAGGCACAGGCCGTCTCGTTGTCCTTCAGCGCCCACACGACGAGGCGCTTCAAACCCTGCTGCTTGAGCGCGTCCTTCACGGTGGCGAAAAGGCGCGTTCCGAGGCCGATGCCTTGAAAGGAGGGGGTTACGTAAAGCTCGAAGATCTCGCCTGCCTCCCAAGGCCAGGTGCCGCGCGCCGAACCCCATGTGGCGTAACCTTGCGGCACGCCATCGAACGTAAGGAGCGTCACGTTCGCGCCGCGTTGGATCTGCTGTTGCCACCAGAGCGGGCCACGCCGCGCAATCTGACGTTCGAGGTGGAGATGCGGAATGATGCCTTGATAGGTCGAGCGCCAGGCCGCGTCGTGAATGGCAGCCACAGCGTTGGCGTCTTTCGGCGAAGCCGGCCTGAAACTGATGAAGTTCGCGCCCATCCCAATACTCTACATCCAACTTTTTCGGTTGGCGAGATCGTTCACGTGCAACCTAACGCGCTGGTTTCATAAAAACGTCATCGGAGTCTTCGTCACCTTTACGCAGCAGGCGGGACAGGATTTGCGCAACGAGCTTGCCGTCTTCCTCGCCGAGACATCCCATGACGAGCCGGTCCGCGCGGCGCGCGATCGGCTTGATCGAGTCGAGCAGCTCCCGCCCCTCGGCCGACAGACTTACGGCATAGGTACGCCCGTCTCGCATGGTGCGCTCACGCTCGATGATCCCGCGCTTCAGAAGTCGCTGCACCACATCGGCAAGAGTCGAGCGGTCGATGCCGGTCAGGCGAACAAGATCGGTCTGGCTCAGGCCTTCATGCCTCGCCACGGTTGTAACGACCGCGTATTGTCGGGCGGTCAGATCGAAATCGCGCGTCTCCTGCGCAAAGATTTCGGAAGCCCTCTGGCTCGCGCGGTGGAGGAGATGAATGATCGATGAGTCTATGGCGGGGGCGCGGCTTGCGGAGGTCTTCTTCCGACGTCTGCCCGTTTGCCCCGTTCCTGATTTTGTGTCCAGCATTGTCATCCGGCACTCGGGTTAAGCTCTAAGCCTAACACGAGAAATGGATACGGCAACCGGAGGTTCCATGCAGCGCACGGAAAGAATTTTTTCCGACGTCCCTAATTTTTGGCGTCGGAAGCCTCCGGCTCCGCATCGGGAATCTGATAGCGCATGATGAGCGTCACCTGGGACAGCATGAACGCGAAGGTCAGCGGCATGATGCCGAACGACTTGAAGGTGACCCACGTGTCGGTCGAGAAGTTGCGCCACATGATCTCGTTCAGCACCGCAAGGAGGGCGAAGAATCCCATCCACCGCACGGTAAGAATACGCCAGCCCTCTTCCTCCATCTTGAAAACCTCGCCGAGAGCGAGTTTCAGGAGCGGGCGGCGGAAGTAAAGCCCAGTGGCGAGGATGACGACGAACAGGCAGTTCACGATGGTCGGCTTGATCTTGATGAAAGTGTCGTCATGCAGCCAGATGGTGAGAGCACCGAAGACCATGACGAACACGCCCGTGACCAGCGCGATGACCGGGATCCGCTTGAACAGCAGGCGGCTTGCGACGAGCGAGATCACGGTCGCGACCATGAAAGCGCCCGTGGCGTAGAAAATCCCCGCCCGACCGTTCATGATGAAGAAGATCGCGAGCGGCCCGACATCAAGCAGCAGTTTCAAGATGGAGTTCTTGTCGACCGGATTCGCCGCATCGGTCTTCGTCTTGATCGCCTCGGACTTCATCGCTTCCAAACCTGCCACTACCGAACCCTCCGACTTCAACTCACGCCCGCGATCGCGCGTGCAAAATCCTGCGCAGAGAAAGCTTGCAAATCGCTTGCGCCCTCGCCGACGCCGATGGCATGCACCGGCAGCCGGTGTTTCGCCGCGATGGCAACGAGGATACCGCCGCGCGCGGTGCCGTCGAGCTTCGTCATGATCAGGCCCGTGACGCCGGCGGTCTTGCCGAAAATCTCGACCTGCGAAAGGGCGTTCTGGCCCGTTGTCGCGTCGAGTGTCAGCAGAACCGAATGCGGGGCCTCCGGGTCCACCTTGCGGATCACGCGGATGACCTTTTCAAGCTCGGCCATGAGGCCAGCCTTGTTCTGAAGGCGGCCCGCCGTGTCGATGATGAGAAGGTCGGCGCCCTCCTTCTTCGCGCGGGTCAGCGCGTCGAACGCAAGGCCCGCGGCGTCGGCTCCTTGCGCGCCGGACACCACGGGCGCGCCCGTGCGTTCGCCCCACACCTTGAGCTGTTCGATGGCCGCCGCGCGGAACGTGTCGCCCGCCGCGAGCATGACCTTCAGCCCCTGCTCGGTGTATTGCTTCGCATATTTGCCGATGGTCGTCGTCTTGCCGGTGCCGTTCACGCCGACCATGAGGATGACATAGGGCTTCTTCGACGTGTCGATTTCGAGCGGCTGCGCAACGGGGCCCAGCACCTTCTCCACCTCGGCGGCGAGTATCGCGCGCACTTCGTCCGGCGAGATATCGCTGTTGTAACGCGCCTTCTTCAGCGCAGCGATCACGCGGGCTGAAACGTCGAGCCCGAGGTCGGCCTGAATCAACAGGTCTTCAAGCTCTTCGAGCGTATCGTCGTCGAGCTTGCGCTTGGTGAAGACGCCGCTAATGCCTTCCGTGAGCTTCGACGAGGTCTTCGTCAGCCCCTGCTTGAGGCGCTGGAACCAGCCGGCGCGCGGCTTTTCTTCGGCTGCGGGTGCGGCGGCTGGCACCGGCTGAACCGGCGCGGGAGATGGCTCTGCGGGAGCCTCTAGAACGTCGACGGCCGCATCGGTCCGCGGCTCGTCCACGATCTCGAAGTCTTTCCAGCTTTCCGCAGCGGCCGGCGCTTCAGCAAGTGCGACGGTGTCGGAGTTCGTCGCACTTGTGCTTTCCTCCGCCTCCGGCTGCGGAGCCTCCGGCTTCTGCTGGTCCTTCTTGCCGATGCCGAACATGCGGACCGACCCGAACAGGCCGCGCTTCTCTTCGCTCATGCCAGGCACTCCCCGATGAGGTGGCGCTTGTCGTGGCCGGTGGCGCGTGCGCGCACGATGCCGCCGCGTTCCGCGCCGCCTGCAATTTCAATTTCCGTAAAGCCGGGTGTCCGGCCGACGCGCTCGCGCTCCATAAGCACTTCGAACACCTTGCCGCGCTCGCCTTCGAGGTGCGCGCCGAGGCGCTCGCCTGCCTTCTCGCGAAGCCGCGCGGCGCGTTCCTTCACAAGCGCGCGGTCGAGTTGCGGCATGCGTGCAGCAGGCGTCTTCGGGCGCGGCGAATAGGGAAACACGTGCATGAAGGAGAGGCCGCATTCGTCGGCAAGCCGCATGGTGTTCGCAAACATGGTTTCGTCTTCGGTCGGAAACCCCGCGATGAAGTCGGCGCCGAACACCATGTCCGGGCGGATCTCGCGCATCTCGCGGCAAAAACTGATCACGTCCTCGCGGGCGTGGCGGCGCCTCATGCGCTTCAGGATAAGGTTATCACCCGATTGCAGCGACAGATGCAGATGCGGCATCAGCCGCTCTTCCTCCGCAAAGGCGTCGATGAGCGCTTCGTCCGCTTCCATGGTGTCGATGGAGGAGATGCGCAGGCGAGGCAATTCCGGCACGAGGCGCAGCACGGTGCGCACGAGGCGGCCGAGCTTCATTTCGCCCGGCAGATCCGCACCGTAGGAGGTGAGGTCCACGCCGGTCAGAACCACCTCGCGGTATCCCTCCTCGACGAGCGCGCGGATCTGTCGGACAACTTCGCCCGCAGCGACGGAGCGCGACGGTCCGCGCCCGAAAGGGATCACGCAGAAGGTGCAGCGGTGGTCGCAGCCGTTCTGCACCTCGACATAGGCGCGGGCGCGGCTGCCGAAACCCGAGATCATATGCGGCGCGGTCTCGCGGACGCTCGCGATGTCGTTCACGCGCACGCGAGCAAGGTCGCCCGCCGCGAGGCTCAGGAACGTCGCGGCGCTCGTCTTCTCGCCGTTACCGATGACGTGATCGGCTTCGTCCATGTCGGCGAAAGTTTCCGGCTCGATCTGCGCGGCGCATCCCGTGACGATGATCTTCGCGCCGGGCCGCTCGCGGCGAAGCTTGCGGATCGCCTGCCGCGCCTGCCTGACCGCCTCGCCCGTCACCGCGCAGGTGTTGACGATCACGGCGTCGGTCACGCCCGCGTCCTGAGCGTGCTTCTTCGCCACTTCGCTTTCGTAAGTGTTGAGGCGGCAGCCGAAGGTGATGACGTCGACGGTCATGACGCGCGCGCCACCTTTACCGCGCCGCCGGAAAGAAGCGTCAGCGTGCCTTCAAACTCGTGTGCGACGGGGCCCGTCATGAGGATGTGATCATCGGCCGTGCGCCATTCGATGCCGATGACGCCGCCCGGCAGGCGGATTTCGACGGTGCGGCCAGTCCGGCCCGTGCGCGCGGCTGAAACGGCGGTGGCGCAGGCGGCGGTGCCGCAGGCTTGCGTGATGCCGGCGCCGCGCTCCCAGACGCGCAGCTTCACCGTGCGATCGTCGAGCACCTCGGCGAGTGAGATATTCGCGCGCTCCGGGAAGATGGGATCGTATTCGAGGGCGCGCCCGAACAGGGAAAGGTCGTAGGCGTTGACGTCGCTTACCCAGAAGATGGCATGGGGATTGCCGACATTGGCGACGCTCGGCCCTTCCAGCACGCGGCCGTCGGGAAGCGTGATCGCGAGCGAAATGGCGCGCGTGTCCGGCTCCTCCTTCGCGAGCGGAATGTCGCGCCAGCCGAAATGCGGCGTGCCCATGTCCACCGTCACGAGGCCATCGCCCTCGACGCGAGCGTCGAGTATGCCCACCGCCGTTTCGATAGTGACGTGTTCGCTTTCGAGTTCCGCGCCCACCAACGCGCCAACGCAGCGGCTTGCATTGCCGCACGCGCCCACCTCGGAACCGTCCGCGTTGAGGATGCGCATGAAGACATCGGCGCGGGCCGACCGCTCCAGCACGATCACCTGATCGCATCCGACGCCCGTCTCGCGATTGGCGATGGCGCTCGCCTCGTCGACTGTCAGCCGGAAGCCGTCCCCGCGCGCGTCGAGCACGGCGAAGTCGTTGCCGAGGCCGTTCATCTTCTTGAATGATATGTGCGAGAGAGCCATCCGCACGCGCGCCTTCCAGGGAAATCGGTCCGCGTTATATAGACGGCGCGCAGGCTCTTTGCAAAGCAGGTTGTGATCAGCAGCTGAAAGGAATTAGTAATCCAGGTTGGACCGCAACGCCTCAAGGTATTGCAGACGGCCTCGCTTGAGAGCCCTCCTGCACGGCGTTCTGTAATCGAACCAGCGAATTATATTCAACTCCTCAGCAGTTTCAATTAACTCAATTTCAGCGGCAAACGCCTTTTTCGAGACATCAAGCACCGTCCTGAAGCCTTCCATCCGAGAAGCAATTTCCGCCTCCAATTCACATATTTTTTCATCAATTAAATCCTCTACGTTAATTGGATATCCATCATCATCCAGTCGATTGGGAAAATCCGGTGGAGAGGATGCGGTAATTTCAGCCTCTATAGCTTTGATCGCGCTTAGAACAAACTCCCCATAAGCTCTAGCATTCGTACAATCCCAGTCGTATCTGAGCGCTGTAGGACCAATCTGCGAAATGTCGATCTGGTGCACTAGTTCGTTGCGGAAATCATAAATCCCAGTCAAATAATCTACGCCAGAAGCCGTTGCCTCAGAGAAAGTCAAATCCGCCAGCTTTCTTGGCCTTATATTGGCAATAATTTTTCTCGGGTCATTTGGAATCGATAACGCAGAAAATATACGAGCAAATGTTTCGAGGTAACTTCCTGCGTTCGATATGTTTCGAGAGAAGGCGACAAAATGTGGTATCGCCGCCTTGTTAGTGATAAGTCCAACGATTTTCTCCGTTCCCAAGCCTTTCTTTAGATCGTCATCCGCAAGGCTGCTGGGCTGATATTCAAAAAGGTCTGCTAAGCGCGACCTTGCATGCCATTCCAGACAAGTTACATATATTACGGAGTAATATGAGATGATGCTAAACGGAGATCTCGCCCACTCGTGAGGTTTGTACTTTGTTGATAATTCTTCAAGCCGAGATATATCCTCCAAGGCATCTTCCATCCTCGATATAACAGAGATGGCGTTTAGTGTGCCGTGCACTTCATCCGAGATGCGTTTGATTTCATCAAGCCTTCTGCGGAGATCATCGCGAACATTCTTGCCATTTTTATCCATATATTTAATTCTATGGCTTGAGGTAAAAGAGCGACTTAAAGCGTCTGATGGCGCGCGCGGGCGGCGCGCTCGATGGCCACGCACACGAGCTTGTCGAGGTGCAGCGCATCGCGGATGAGTTCGAGCAGGCGGATTTCCTCGTCCGGCACCTTGAGGTCCGCCGCCGCAACCTCCACCGCCAGCGCATAGGCCGTCTCGTGAAGCTTCTTCGGCAGGGCATCGCGAACGAGTTCGAGCAGATGTTCGAGACCCTCGTCCTCGCTCAGCATGTCGCCGCAGCGCTCAGCGGTTTTCGCGAGCGTGTTCTCATCGAAGCCGAGAAAGACGGGCAGATGCTTCACGATCTGCGCGATGCGATCCAGCTCCCGGTCGGATATCTGCCGGTCCGCTGCCGACATCGTGATCATGACATAGACGAGAGCTTCGGTCGGGGTGATCTTCGGCATGGCGCGGGTCCGTTGGTCAGAGCGCTCCGTCTGAAACGGTTCGATGAAGCGCTTAATACTTCCTCCAGTATCGCGATTTCGACGGGAAACAGCTTCCCACTTCCTCGAACGGCGATAACGGCTCAGATTTAGGTTGCCGCGCGAAGCGGCGCAAGCCGTGATCGTACGAGACTCGAGCCGCTTCTCCAACAGCGGATGCGCGCAAGCATAAACGCAAATCGGGGGCGAAGCCGCCCCCGACCCGCCCCTCAACTTTTTCCCGTCAGCTCGCGCCGGTCGGCAGCGCAACGAAGACCTGCGTCGCACCGCGCTGGACGAGCGTCAGCGCGTGGCGCTTGCCGATGGCTCGGGCATTGCGGAGCGCCGCCTCCAGCGCGTCCGGCGTGAACAGATCCGAGCCGTTCGTGGCGAGGATCACGTCGCCCTGCACGAGGCCGATATCGGCTGCCCTGCCATCCGGGCGGATCTCCACGATGGCAAGGCCGGGCGCGCCGCCCGGGCCGCTCACCATGGGCGCGACCGCGATGCCGAGACCGCCGATTTCCGACTGCAGCGCAGGGCCGCTCTTGCCACCCGGCAGCTTGGATTCGTCCTTGAGTTCCGTCAGCTTCACGGCGAGGGCTTCGCGCCTGCCGTTGCGGAAGATCGCGAGGCGGACAGCGGTCTGCGGCGGGATGGCCGCGATCCGGCGCGCGAGGTCGCGGCTATCCTTCACGTCGCCTTCGTTGATCTTGAGCACGACATCGCCGCGCAGCAGGCCGCCCTTGTCGGCCGGGCTACCCTGCATGAGCGAGGTCACGAGCGCCCCTTGAGCGTCGCGAAGGCCCAGGCTGTCGGCGAGTTCCGGCGTTACGGGCTGCACCTCGACGCCGAGCCAGCCGCGCGTCACGCGGCCTTTCTCCTTCAACTGGGCGACGATGGTTTCCACCGTCTTGGCGGGGACGGCGAAAGCGATGCCGACCGAACCGCCTGACGGCGAAAAGATGGCGGTGTTGACGCCAATAACCTCGCCAGACTGATTGAAGGTCGGGCCGCCGGAATTGCCCTGGTTCACCGAAGCATCGATCTGGATGAAGTTGTCGTAGGCGCCCATGCCGATGTCGCGGCCGCGCGCCGATACGATGCCCGCCGTGACCGTGCCGTCGAGGCCGAAGGGGTTGCCGAGCGCGATCACCCATTCGCCGACCTTGACCTCACCCTTGCTGAATGTGACCGCCGGGAAATTGCGCCCGTCCACCTTCAGAAGCGCGAGGTCGGTCCCCGCATCGGTGCCGATGATCCGGGCAGGCAGCGCTCGCCCGTCGGTCGTAAGCACCTCGACTTTCATCGCACCTTCCACGACGTGGTTGTTGGTGACGATGTATCCGTCCTGCGAGATGAAGAAGCCGGATCCCTGTCCGAGGACGGGCGCGCCGGGCGATCCGCCCTTCTTGTCCTTGCCCTTGGGATCTGGAGGCATGAGGCCTTTCGGCCCGGCGAAGAAACGCTCTAGCGGTGTGCCGCTGAAGGGATTTTCCTTGTTGCCGTCGGGCGAGCGCTCGTCCCCCGCGCCGCCGTCCTGCGACGCGACGAGACGCGGATCGGCCTTCACCCGCACCGACACGACGGACGGCAAAACATGTTCCGCAAGCGCCGTGAAGCTGGGCAGTTGGGTCGTCGTCTCGCGTTGCTGCGCGACGGCGGGAGCAGCCTGTAACTGGTTGGCCCCGGCACCTGCGATCACGCAGAGGGCAACCGCGGAGGCGCCGACAAGATTGCGGCTGACCAGCGACAGGGGCAAGCGACGCGATATCTTGGTCGAAGCTGGGTCTTTGGCAGGCTTATTCGGCATGAACTTCCCGTATATTGAAGCAATGGACGCGTCAGCGAATGGTTCGCTGCCGCCTAGTTCAAGATGAGGCTAAGGTAAAGGAATTGTTTAAGGAATGACGATGTGACTCTATGGTAAACTTGTAAAGTTTTCGCCAAAATATGTTTTTACAGCATTAATTGTGCGATAACCCGACGAATGCATCTTGATTGATCGGCAATCGCATTGGCGAAATTACGGCAAGCCGAGAAACTTGATTGTATCTTAGCATTTCGGAAAATTCGTATTCTGAATATGAGACGCCGCATGACGCAGCTATATGCGCGTTTTAATGTACTGTTATTGCTCCGATCAGGAACTAACTTGACGACAGTCTCCACCGCCACCTTATCAAAAACAGAGTTTTCGCTAGTGGAGGAAGTACCCATGAACAAGTCGATTGTCGCGGGCGTGATGGCGCTCGCGCTTCTGGGACCGTCGTGCGTCTACGCGCAACGGGCCGATGTCGAGGATAACGGCGCGCAAGGCACTCAGGCACAACCGCAGCAGCGCCAGACGGAGCAGAAGAAGTTCCGCTTCGGTCGGGACGACATGAAAGCTTTCGCCGATGCGCGCATCGCGGGCCTGAAGGCGGGGCTCAAGCTCTCGCCCGATCAGGAGAAGAATTGGCCGCCGGTCGAGCAGGCTTTGCGCGACATCATGCAAAAGCGCATGGATCAGAGGCTGGCGAAGCGCGATCGGCAAAAGCCTGAAGACGCCATTCAGGCGATCAAGGAGCGCGCCGAACAGCTTGAGGAACGCGGCGGATCGCTGAAGAAGCTCGCGGACGCGGCCGAGCCGCTTTACCAGTCGCTGAGCGAAGCGCAGAAGCGCAGGCTCGTGGCGTTGCTCAAGGCGGGCGACGAAGGGCTGGGCCGCGTTGCGAAACGTCGTGGAGGCGGGCGCGGCTGACGGCTGGCGGCTGACGGGTCATTGACAGAGGGCGACGCCATGCCGCCCTCTCGACCAAGTGGCAGGAGGGAGCGGCTTCGGCTCGCCCGTACGTCGATTATTCCTTTTCGCGGGGATTATCGAGCGGCTGGAGCCGGATCGGTTTTCCGCTGTCGACCTTCGCCGCTGCCGTCACGATGTCGCCGGCCTTGATGATCAGGTCGCGAACAGCAGCGACGCTTTCGCCCACTTGCACCCAGCCATCCAACTCGTTCATAAAGATGTCGGAGCCGCCGTGGGCGCCCTTGCGCACGCGCTGGATATCCTCCACGCAGATCAGCGTAAGATTGCCATTGGTGTCGTGAAGTTCGATGAACATAGACCTTGATCCTCCCGAGCAGGGATAACGGCTCGCCTGTCCGCATCGCAGCCGCCCGACAACTATATCACCGGGGTTGGAAAGCGAACGTTCTAATTTAGGAAGCTTGCGGGCGAGTGCCAGCCCGAAGGGCCAGAGCGGCGATCCGCCACGGCGGGTGTCGCAAGTGAATCCGGTGCATCCCGCCGCCGCTTGGTGTCGATCAGGTTCGATTTCCCGATTTCCTGAGAGGATTGCAAGCATTCCTCGGCATTCTATATCCTGATTAGAACAACTCTAATTTTAAGAGATAAATATTGCGCCTTCGTCTGTCGCGCTTTACACGATGGCACTACGCGCCTTTTCAATTTTTGCGCCGGTTCGCTTGAGATATGCACATCGTGTCTTGTAAATCGGGCGCGATCGGCAGGGTCATACGCGTTCGGTTCAGGAGCCTTGCATGCTTGCCGCCGCCATCATCGTTTTTCGGGAAGTCATCGAGGCCGGGCTGATCGTCGGGATCGTGCTGGCGGCGACAAAGGGCGTGCCGTCGCGCGGCTGGTTCGTGGCGGGCGGCATCGCCGCTGGGCTTATCGGCGCGGCTTTGCTTGCGATCTTCGCGGGCAGCCTGTCGGAGGCGCTCGACGGCGAAGGGCAGAAGGTTTTCAACGCGGGCGTGCTCGCGCTCGCGGTGTTGATGCTGACCTGGCATAACGTCTGGATGGCGAGCCACGGCAAACAGATGGCCGCCGAGCTATCGGCCGCTGGCGCCGCCGTGGCGGAGGGTACGAAGTCGCTGACGGCGCTGGCCATCGTGGTTGCGGTCGCGGTGCTGCGCGAAGGCGCGGAAGTGGTTCTGTTCCTCTATGGCAATGCGATCGCGTCGCGCGAGAGCGGCTCCATGATGCTCGCTGGCGGCATGCTGGGACTCGGCGGAGGGATCGCGCTCACCGGCTTGACCTATGCGGGGCTCGTCCGTATTCCGCCGCGCTACCTTTTCTCCGTGACGAGCGTCTTGATTGCGCTGCTTGCGGCGGGCATGGCCTCGCAATGCGTCAGGATTCTTCAGGACGCCGACATCGTATCCATCTGGGTGGACACAGCCTGGAATACGTCGGGCTTCCTGTCGACGAACACGCTTTTCGGCGTGATGATGCAAACCCTCGTCGGCTATGATGATCGTCCGTCGTGGCTTCAGGTCGCCGTCTATCTCACAACGCTGTTCGTGATCTTTGGATTGATGCGGGTCAGTCATATCCACCATGCGAGGCGGCGGGGCGCGCATCGCCGCCCTGATGTCTCGCCCGCCCGCGGCTAGATCACCTGCATCTGATCGGTATCGCACGGCTTCACACAAGCTGATCGGCACTGCAAATCGAAGGGCATCGTGCCGCGTCCGACGCTGGCGCCCAGCCGAATGCGCAAAGACAGCCTCGTGTTCCGGCAATCGCGGCATCCCCGCGCTTCTGGGGCGCCGCTTGCTTCCGAACGCGTATTTGGTTGGCGGTCGGCGCGCCGACGCGATAATGTCGCACCCGTGACCGCCAGCGTAGCCCCCGCCTCAGTTTCCGAAGCCGCCGCGCCTCCCTGGATGGTTCGGCTGTTCGCGCTCGCCTGCGGCATCCTCGTCGCCAACATTTACTATGCGCAACCCCTCGCCGGGCCGATTGGCGCTGAACTAGGCCTGCCCGCCACGGCAACCGGCCTCATCGTGACCATGACGCAGGTTGGCTATGGGCTGGGATTGTTGTTGATCGTGCCGCTGGGCGATCTCATCGAAAACCGCCGCCTGATCGTGAGCGTGATTGCGCTCGACGTGCTTGCGATTCTCGGCATCGCCGCAGCGGGCGCACCGGGACCGTTCCTCGCGGCCGCCTTTCTCGTGGGGCTCTTTTCCGTCGTCGCACAGATCATCGTGCCGCTCGCTGCACAGCTCTCGCCGGATGCGACGCGCGGGCAGACGGTCGGCAATGTCATGAGCGGGCTGCTTTTGGGCATCATGTTGGCGCGGCCCGTGTCGAGCTTCGTTACCGAACTCTCATCGTGGCATGTGATCTTCATCGCGTCGGCGGTCGCGATGACTGCTCTCGCGGTCGCGCTGCACGTTTGGTTGCCGGAGCGGCGGCCTGCGTCGGGGCTTTCGTATGGGGGTCTGCTGCTTTCGCTCGCGCGGCTCTTCGCGGAGACCCCCGTTCTAAGGCGGCGCGCCTTCTACCACGCGCTGATGTTCGCGGCCTTCAGCCTGTTCTGGACGGCGACGCCGCTGCTTCTAGCCGGACCGCTCTATGGGCTGTCGCAAGGCGGAATTGCGCTTTTCGCCTTCGCGGGCGTTGCCGGAGCCGTGGCCGCTCCGCTCGCCGGCCGGCTCGCCGATCGGGGACGGACGCGGATGGCGACAGCGGCGGCGATGGCATGCGCCGCGCTCGCCTTCCCGATGACTTTCGCGGCGGAACCGGGCTCGGCGCTCGCGCTCGGCCTTCTCGTCGCTGCGGGCATCCTGCTCGACTTCGGCGTTTCGGCCAACCTTGTCCTCGGACAGCGCGCGATCTTCTCGCTGGCGGCAGCCTATCGCAGCCGCCTGAACGGGCTTTACATGGCGATCTTCTTTGCGGGCGGCGCGATCGGTTCGGCTGCCGGGGCGTGGGCTTTCGCGAGCGGGGGCTGGCCGCTTTGCGCCGCCACAGGCTTTGCATTTCCGATAGCGGCGCTTATCTATTTCGCGACGGAACGCTAAGCCCATGCCCGAATTGCCCGAAGTCGAGATCGTCCGGCGCGGCCTCGCCCCTGCGATGGAGGGCGCTGCGTTCTCCGCCGTGACGCTCAACCGCGCCGACCTTCGCTTTCCCTTCGTACCGCATTTCGCCGAGCGCCTGCGCGGGCAGCGCGTAGCGCGTCTCGCCCGTCGGGCGAAGTACATCGTGGCGGAAACCGACAGCTGCCTCTGCCTCGCGATGCATCTCGGCATGACGGGTCGCTTCACCATCGAGCGCCATTCCGACGGCGCAGGGGTTACGCCCGGCTCGTTTTACTACGGGCATCCAGCCGATGCGCGCCACGACCACGTCGTTTTCGCGATGAGCAACGGCGAAGTGATCCGTTACAACGACCCGCGCCGCTTCGGTTACATGACACTGTTCGACGCGGGCGAGATGGCGGCGCATCCCCTCTTCCGCGGACTCGGGATCGAGCCGCTGTCCGATGCGCTGACGCCGGACTATCTCGCTGCGCGCGCGGCGGGGAAGGCACAGGCGCTGAAGGCCTTCCTCCTCGACCAGCGCATCATCGCGGGGCTTGGCAACATCTATGTTTGCGAGGCGCTGTTTCGGGCGGGGCTGCCGCCCGATGCCGAGGCGGGGGCGCTCGGCGTCGGCAGGCGAGGCAAGGCGGCCGCCGCTCGGCTCTGCACGGCGATCAAGGCCGTACTCAAAGACGCGCTCCTGGCGGGTGGTTCCTCGATCCGCGATTACCGCCACGCCGACGGCGACGGCGGCCATTTTCAGGAGAAGTTCGACGTCTATGGGCGCGGCGGCGAGCCGTGTCATAATGGCTGCGGCTCGGACATCGTAAGAAAAGCCCAACAGGGACGCTCGACCTTTTTCTGCCCGCGCTGTCAGGCAAAAATCTGAAAGGAAACACCGGATGACTTCCAATATCGCGTCTTCCGAAACCGCCTCTCTTGAAACAGTGCTGTTCGAGAAAAAGGGCAGGGTCGGCCTCGTAACGCTCAACCGGCCCAAGGCGCTGAACGCGCTCAACGCCCAACTCATCGCGGAACTCAATCAGGTGCTCGACGCCTTCGAGGCGGACGCCGACATCGGGGCCATCGTTCTCACGGGCTCGGAGAAAGCGTTCGCGGCGGGCGCGGACATCAAGGAGATGAAGGACAAGACCTTCGGCGACGTCATCCTGCACGATTTCATTGCGCCCTGGGAACGCATCACCCGCGTTCGCAAGCCGGTGATCGCGGCCGTATCGGGTTTTGCGCTCGGCGGTGGGTGCGAACTCGCCATGATGGCCGACTTCATCATCGCATCCGACACGGCGAAATTCGGGCAGCCGGAAATCACCCTCGGCGTAATCCCCGGAGCAGGCGGCACGCAGCGTCTTACACGCGCGGTCGGCAAGGCGAAGGCGATGGACCTCATCCTCACGGGGCGGCTCATGGACGCGGCCGAGGCCGAGCGCGCAGGGCTCGTGGCGCGCATCGTTCCCGCCGCCGATCTCGTCGCGGAGGCGCTGAAAGCCGCCGAGAAGATCGCGAACTTCTCGCTTCCCTCGGTCATGCTGGCCAAGGAAGCGGTCAATCGCGCTTTTGAGACGACCCTTTCCGAGGGCGTGCGGTTCGAGCGCCACGCCTTCCATGCGCTGTTCGCGACGGAGGACCAGAAGGAGGGCATGGCGGCTTTCGTGGAGAAGCGGCCGCCACGCTTCAAACATGCCTAGGCGATGTGATCGCCATGCATTGGACAGACACGGGTTCTCACGCTACGATAACGGTAACGTGAAGGAAGGCATCTCGCTTTGAAAAGCATGTCCAACCCCGTGGCGGAACGCTCCCACTTTAACGCCAGCCGCTGCGAAGCGTGCTTCATCCGGCACCGTGGGATCTGTCAGGCTCTGTCGATGGAGCAACTCGAACGGCTGAGTTCGATCGCCCGTCGCCGGGTCATTCCGGCGAACCAATACATCTTTCGAGACGGTGACGAAGCCATCTCCTTCGCGGCCGTCAATTCGGGTGTTGTGAAGCTTATCAAGACGACCTCGGAAGGCGAGCGCCACGTGATCGGCCTCGTCTACGCGCCTGAATTTCTGGGCCATACCTTCGCGGAGACGCACAAGTTTTCCGCAGCCGCCGCGACCGATGTCGACATCTGCACATTCCCGCGGCAGGCGTTCAACCGCCTGCTGCTCGAATATCCGGACATGCAGCGCTGGCTGTTCGAGTTCACGGTGCGGGAACTGGACGTCACGCGCGAGTGGACGCTCATGCTCGGGCGCAAATCCTCTTACGAGCGCGTGGCGAGCCTTCTTCTCATCACGGCGCGGCGGACCCGCAATGCCGGAAGCCAGCATGTTCAGGAAAACAGCGCCGAGTTCGAGCTTCCGATCACGCGCTCCGAGCTGGCGGATTACCTTGGCCTTACGCTCGAAACGGTGAGCCGCAAGGTCAGCCAATTGAAGCAGGAAGGACTGATCGAGCTTCGTTCGACCCGCGACATTTTCGTTCCGAACATCGAAAAGCTTGCCGAGGCCGCAAGCATGGATGACCACCGCGAGTCTGCGAAGGCGAAAATTGCCGCCTTCCCGGCCTGACGCCATGCGCGGCGTCAGGCCGGACGAAGCCAACGCTGTAGATTGATTTTGTCGAGCAGCTTGTCTGCGTCAAGATCCGGTGCCGACGCGAGGTGATCTTCGCATGGCTTAACGCGCCGCGGCAGCATGAACCCCTTCAGCTGCTACTTCGCCTGAATGCCTTTGACGTACATGCCAAGTTCCGTCACCGCGCGGCTTGCCGAAGCCGGCCCGCACTCGTCGGAAAAGATCGAGGTCCAGTTCGGCATGCCGCCATGCGACTTGCCGCTTTCGCCTTTCAGAAGTTTGAAAACGTATTCCGTCGGAAACGAGCCGTTTGAACGCTCCGCCAGCGTCGTCAGGTCCGGCGGCGTCAGCTTCAGTTCCTTTGCGAGGATGCCGCCGCCCTTGCCGTCCGGGCCGTGACAATAGGTGCAGTTTTCGGCGAAAAGCTTGGAGCCGGGGAGCACTTCCATCCGCGCGCATGGGTCGATTCCGCTCCCCGTTTGCGCCGCGCAGGGTAGGATGAACGTTGTTAGCGCGAGCGCTACGGCGGCGCGGACTTTGTTTCGTGGAGTTCCGCGCATGGTGCAATCCTTACCCTCAGTCAGCCTTACTCGAAACGATTCTCACAGGGAAGCCAACCGCATGCATGCGGTTTCCACCGCAAGATCAGCCCGATCGGTGTCGTGTCGGAATACGAAGAGGCCACTGGCATGCGTTGTCGAGCGCCACTCGAAGCGCTAAATCTTCTCATCAAGGAAAGGAATGCGGCCATGATTCGCCAAAAAATCTCCGAGACTCTGAAAGACGCCATGCGGTCGAAAGACGAGGTGAAAACGACGACGCTGCGCATGGTGAACGCTGCGATCAAGCAGAAGGACATCGACGTGGCGCGCGGTCGCGGCGATGAGCACATCGGAGAGGACGAGGTGCTGAATCTGCTGCAAAGCCTGATCAAGTCGCGCCGCGAGTCCGTCGAGCTTTACAAGAAGGGCGACCGGCCCGACCTGGCCGCGAAGGAAGAGGCCGAGATCGCGATCATTTCGGACTTTCTGCCGAAGCAGATGGGCGAGGATGAGCTGAAGGCCGCGGTGAAAGAACTGGTGGGCTCGATCGGCGCGACGAGCGTCAAGGACATGGGCAAGGTCATGGCTGCGCTGAAGGCGAATTACGCGGGCCAACTCGACATGACGAAGGCAAGTGCCGTCGTCAAGGACGTGCTCGCCGGGAAATGACCGGCAATTTCCGGCCTTTATGTTGGATCAGGGCGCGTGGCCTCAGTGTGAGGGCACGCGACTGTATTTTTGCGCAGAGTTTCCGCGGAAGCCGTAAGCGAGCGCCCGGCTTACACTATGGCGTCGTGCAGTAACCAAGATGCGGCACGCACTGAGTCGTGATTGGCCTATCAGTTCCCGGCGTCAAATCGAGTCTGATCTAACCGCAGGACGACCTAATGCAGGTTGGCGAGCCCCGTGTGCGAAAAGCGATCCTGACGCGTGGTCAATACCTTCGGCATCCGGGACACCAGCTCGATAAGCAGCAGAAGCTCCTGCCTGACGTGGTGATCCTCGATACGGCTGAACGCCGTAACCAGTTGACGCGACTGCTCGACAGCACCGTTTTTCGTGTCGACCGTAGTGCCGACCCCATCGAGCAAGGAACGGAACAACTCGTCCATGTCCTGTTTCATCACTACCGACTCCAACTCAACCTTACGCCAAGGTGACTGCCCAAACGACCAACAATGGTGTACGCAACAATTATTGCAACTTTAAGTCAAGGCGTGCCGTTGTCACGTCACAGGTTTGTCAACGGATCGCGCCTTGCGTAAAGATGTCCTGCGCGGTCATTTTCCACCCAGTTCCACGCAAGGTTTACCTTGCTAAACGGACACTCTCATGTCGAAGAGAAGCACCTCCGCCTTTTCCACAGCTTCGATGGAGATATCCTCTTCCGAAATGGTGCCAGCGCCATCGCCCGCTTCGAGGCGCTCGCCATTTGCCGTCACCGAACCTCGAACGACTTGAACCCACCGCGCGCGTCCATCTGCGACCCGATGCTCGACGGGTTCGCCCGGTTCGAGAATCGTCGCGTAGATATCCACATCGCGGTTGATCGCGATGGAACCGTCGCGACCGTCTCCCGACACAACAAGCCGAAGCCGCCCGGACTTCTCGGGTGCGGAAAAGGTCTTCTGGTTGTAGCCCGGTGTGGCACCATCGCGTTCAGGCAAGACCCAGATTTGCAGGAAATGCACGGGCTCCGTATCCGATGCATTGAACTCGCTGTGACGAACGCCTGTGCCCGCCGACATGTGCTGCACATCGCCCGGGCGGATGACCGACCCGTTTCCCATGCTGTCCTTGTGCTGAAGCCCTCCCTCGATCACGTAGGAGACGATTTCCATGTCGCGATGGGCGTGGGTGGGGAAGCCGCCCCCAGGCGCGACGCGATCCTCATTGATGACCCGGAGGGGCCCGAAACCCATGCGCTTCGGGTCGTAATACTCGCCGAACGAGAAGGTGTGGCGACTGTCGAGCCAATCGATCTGAGTGCGGCCCCTGTCTTCGGACCTGATAACAACCATGGCCATCTGATTTCCTTCGCTAAGCTGCCTGGCCGTCACATGCGTATCGGTAGACCGGCCGCCAAGAGCACAGGGAAATCACAAGCGCGTAAGCGATCAGGGCCGCGTGTCGGCCGCCACCGCCGCAGCTAGGGCATAGCCGAGCGCTACAGCCGCGAGGCACATGAGCACCGAGATGCCGACATTCGCGAGGGCTGCCCACGGCTTGCCATCGCTCAGCAGGTCGAAGGTTTGCAGGCTGAACGAGGAAAAGGTGGTGTAGCCGCCGCAGATGCCGATCATCACGAAGGCGCGGGCGTCGCCGTGCAAACCGTATCGGCTGCCCGATACCGAGAGCGCCGCAAAAAGTCCTATGATGAAAGAGCCGGTGATGTTGATGAGGATCGTGCCCCACGGAAAAAACGGTCCTGTGAGGCGCACCATGGCGTCGGAGACGGCGGCGCGCGCCACGCTTCCGATGGCTCCGCCGAGCGCGATGAAAAGGTAAGTCCACAAGGACATGTGTCTGCTCGCGTGGATCGAGGGCGCTGAGGCGTCGCGCCGACGGCCGATAAAGGAATGCCCCGCCTGGAGCCCGCCCGATCCGATTTAATCGAAATCAGATCGGTAAAACGGACCCTGCTCGAAGTTCAGATGCCGATTCACAGATCGGATTTGATCGACCTGAGCGGCTCCGCATCTCGGACGGGGGGATATATAATAGGTCGGGGCGGTTTATAAGTCCGTCATCGAGCATCCACAAGGCAGCATGCCATCCGGCGGCGACGTTTCAGGCGGGCGCGTTTTCACCGAAGCCGACCGGGCAGGAGACGCCGGTTCCGCCGAGGCCGCAATAACCGCCGGGGTTTTTCGCGAGATATTGCTGATGATAGCCCTCCGCGAAATAAAACTCGCCCGCGGGTGCGATTTCGGTCGTGATAGCACTATGGCCTTTTGCGGAAAGCGCCTTTTGATAAGCGTCCTTCGACGCGAGCGCTTCGCGTGCCTGCTTCTCGTTCGTAGTGTAAATCGCCGAGCGGTATTGTGTGCCGACATCGTTGCCCTGCCTCATGCCTTGCGTGGGATCATGAGCCTCCCAGAAAGCTTTCAGCAGCTCGCCATAGCTGACCTTCTTCGGGTCGAACACGACGAGCACCGCCTCGGTGTGGCCGGTGCCGCCGGAGCAAACCTCCTCATAGGTCGGGTTCGGCGTGAAGCCGCCCGAGTAACCGACGGCGGTCACGATGACGCCCGGAATCTGCCAGAAGCGGCGTTCCGCGCCCCAGAAGCATCCCAGCCCGAAGATCGCGATTTCGCTGCCTTCGGGATAGGGCGGCTTCAGCGCGGCGCCGCTCACGATATTGGTATCGGTGGTTGGAATCGGCGCGTCGCGGCCGGGAAGTGCGGTCGCGGCGTCCGGCATCCTGGTCTTCTTGCTGAACGAAAACATGGGCACCTCTTTCTGTCGCGCTCGATATGGGGACGCACAGGCGCAGAGAAAAAGGCCCGAGCCGGAATTTCCGGCGCTGGTTCACGCAGACTTGCGCTCAGTCGGCGCTAGTTGACGCGAACGTCAGGGATGGTCGGCTTTTCGACGCTGATCGTATTCTTGTCGTAGATGTAGAAAGCTGCGAGTGCGGCAAGCGCGACGACAAGTGCGCCGATAAGAAAATTCCGCATTTTCAGTGCTCCTTCCAGCTGAACGTCATTCAGCAAACGGAAGAGAAGCGGGCAATGTTCCGTATTTGCGAGCCCCGACGTTTCGCTATTTCTTCACGAACGCGAAGGCGGCAAGCGCTCTTGCCCGCGCCGCCGTGTGCTCGACGATGGGGTGCGGCCAGGTTTCGCCGAGCGTGACGCCGGCATCACGCAGCGCTGTCGCGCTCGCCGTCCATGGTTTATGGATAAGCGAGGCGGGAAGCCTGGCGAGTTCGGGCACGAAGGCGCGCACGTATTCGCCGTGCGCGTCGAATTTCTCGCCCTGAAGCACGGGATTGAAGATGCGGAAATAGGGCGCGGCGTCCGCGCCGGACCCCGCCACCCACTGCCAGCTTGCGGCGTTGTTCGCGAGATCCGCGTCGACGAGCGTATCCCAGAACCAGTCCTCGCCGGTCTGCCATGGAAGCAGCAGATGCTTGATGAGGAATGAGGCGACGACCATCCGCACGCGGTTGTGCATCCACCCGGTCTGCCAGAGTTGGCGCATTCCGGCGTCCACGATGGGAAATCCCGTCCGCCCGCGCCGCCACGCCTCAAGCGCATCAATGTCGTCACGCCATGGGAAGGCGGCAAACTCGGCGCGGAACGGCTCGTCGGGCAGATGCGGGAAGTGGAACAGCAGGTGATACGAAAACTCCCGCCAGCCGACTTCGCGCAGATAAGCCTCGGCTGCCGCTTCATCGCCCGTCGCTTCCGCCGCCGCTTTCACTGCGTGCCATATTTGGCGCGGCCCGATCTCGCCGAACGCCAGATGGGGCGACAGGCGCGATGTACCATCTGTGCCGGGTTGGTCGCGCCGCGGAGGGTAGGACGGCAGCCCGGTCTCTATGAAGAGGGCGAGCCGATCCCGCGCCGCCTTTTCGCCGGGCGCCCACGCGGCGCGCAGGCCGCCTGCCCAGTCTGGTTTCGTCGGTTCAAGGGACCAGCTTTCCAGAACATCGGAGCGAGGCCAGCGGTCTGGCGCGGCGAGTGCATCCGGCGGGGGCAGCGGCGTTGAAGGTGCGCCGCGCTGCGACAGCGCGCGGAAGAATGGGGTGAACAAGCGAAACGGCTCGCCCGAGAGATTCGCGAGGCTTTCCGGCTCGACAAGGATCTGCCCGCCGAAACGCCGAAACGCAACCCCGCGCGCTTCGAGCGAGGATTTCAATCGCCCTTCCAGCGCACGCTGAAAAGGCTCGTAGCCACGCGTGAAAAAAACGGAGTGCGCGCCGGTTTCCTCGATCAGGTCGAGCAGCGCGCGCTCGGTATCCCCGCGCCCTAGCACCAACCGCGAACCGCGCGCTTCAAGATCCGACGCGAGGGACCTGAGCGACTGATGAAGCCACCAGCGGCTCGCACCGCCAGGGCGCCAGCGGCCCGGCGTCTCATTATCCAGAATGTAGACAGGGATGACCGGCGCACCCGTAGCGGCCGCAGCCGAGAGGGCAGGATGATCGGCAAGGCGCAAGTCGCGCCGGAAAAGAACGAGGGCCGGAGCGGAACGCGATGAAGCGGTCATTTTCGGCGTTTCTCCTCATCTCGCGCGGCAAAGGCGCGGCTCCCCCGGAAGTTGCATCTGGATGGACAGATCGCAATTGCGTTCGTGCCGCGTTTTTGAGACAGTTGTCGAAGCAATCCGATCCGGCCCTGGCACTCGCAAACGGTTTCATGCCGCAAGACGAAGCCCTGTGTATCGCGGCGGAACTCGATCCGCCTTTTACAATCCTCGGTGCGCAAAGCCAGCGCGCGCCGATCGTCTTCAATTCGCCTCACAGTGGACGGGTTTATCCCTCGGTCTTCCTCGCTGCGTCGAGGCTTTCCGCGCAGGCGCTTCGCAAGTCCGAGGATGCGTATGTCGAACAGCTGCTGAACGCCGTGCCAGCGCATGGCGCCGTGCTGATGCATGCCCACTTTCCGCGCGCCTACGTGGACATAAACCGGGAGCCTTATGAACTCGATCCGTTGCTTTTCAGCGGACGGCTGCCCGATTTCGTCAACAGCCAGTCTCTGCGCGCCATCGGCGGGCTCGGCACCATCGCCCGTATCGTGAACGAGAAGGAGGAGATTTATCCCGGCCCGCTTGCGCTCGACACGGCCCTCGTGCGCATCGAAAACCTCTACAAGCCCTATCACGCAGCGCTCGGCGATTTGTTGCAGGCGTCGCGGGCGCGCTTCGGCGCTGCCTTTCTCTTCGACTGCCATTCGATGCCGTCGCAGCAGGCGGAGCGCGGCGGCTGGCCGGATTTCGTGCTCGGGGATCGCTTCGGTGCATCCTGCGCGCCGGAAATCACGCGCCTCGTCATGGCGCTTCTGAAGGGACTCGGCTATCGCGTCGGCCTCAACAAGCCGTATGCCGGCGGCTACATCACCGAGCATTTCGGCAAGCCGCAACAGGGCGTTCACGCGCTCCAGATCGAGGTCGACCGCAGCATCTACATGAATGAGGAAACCTTCGAGAAGACGCCCGCCTTCGAGGGCCTGCAGCGCGACATGTCGCACCTCGTGTCCGCGCTGGTGCAGGAGTTGCCGCGCTGGAGCGGAGGCTATAAGGTCGCCGCTGAGTGACGGATGGTGTGCAGGCGTAAGCCCTCGACTTGGATGCCCCATCGGGTTTGCGAACCCGGCCTCGGGCCGACAAAAAAAGAGGCCATCCAAAATGATTGAACGGCCCCAAGTCTAGGGAGGAAACGCCCAAGGAGGGCAGCGACACGCGTAATGAACGCATATCGCACCGCAGTAATATCGCATTGCAGCGCACAAAATACAAGAGACAGTTGTGATGTGCACCGCGTTGCTCGTTTCCGCAACAAACAGTCCGCCAAATAAGCCTGTGCGAAATATCTGCCAAGCTGCATACGATTTCACGCAGTATGTCGACAAAACGGGGAGTGTCCGACGTGCCGATTGCCTTTGATTCGCTGCTTGAAACAGCGCACAAGCTCGCCAATGCCGCGAGTAGTGTCACTTTGTCGCACTTCCGCAAGGGAACAAATGCCGATCATAAGGGCGGCGCGTCCTTCGATCCCGTGACTGTCGCCGACAAGGGCGCGGAAGAGGCGATGCGCGCCATTCTGCTGCGCGATTTCCCGGATCATGGCATCGCCGGGGAAGAGTTCGCTCCCGTGAACGAAGGCGCGGATTATGTCTGGAGCCTCGATCCCATCGACGGCACGCGCTCCTATATCATCGGTCTGCCGATCTGGGGCACGCTGATCGGCGTTCTCTACAAGGGCAAGCCCATCCTCGGCGTCATGGATCAGCCTTTCATCGGCGAGCGTTTCTGGAGCGATGAGCATGCCGCCTGGTATCGCGGACCGAATGGACTCAGGCGCTGCAAGACGAGGACGTGCGCGAATCTCGGCGACGCGTTGCTGACGGCAACGACGCCGGACATGTTCGAGGGCGAGGATGCCACGCAATTCGATCGGCTTGCCGATTCCGTGCGCATGCGCCGCTTCGGCGGAGACTGCTACGCCTACGGCATGCTGGCCCTCGGCCAGATCGACATCGTGGCGGAAGCGTGCCTGAAGCCGTTCGATATCGTTGCGCTGATCCCCATTGTCGAGAAGGCGGGCGGTGCGGTGAAAACCTGGGACGGCGGCGAACCGCAGGCAGCCGGGCGGTGCATTGCTGTTGGCGACCCCGCCTTGCTGGACATCGCGCTCGACCGTCTGCGAGGCTGAGCAGGGCGCGAAGGCGCGCGGGCCTCAAAGCGGTTCCTCTCCATCGCTTGAACGCACTCCCAAAGGCGCGCGCATTCTTCCGGGTGCCGCTGCCCGACGCTTATCCGCTCTTTCCGGGATTCTGGAAAATGATCCAGAGATCCTCGCGGTAAGCGTAGAGCTGGATCGTCTCCGAGGAGGCTTCACCCCAGTAGTCGGTACCGTGCGAAGACCTGTCGGGCTTACCGAATAAAGTCAAAAAGGCCGGCCTGAGGCTCTGCGCGGTGGCATAGGGGTTGTCTTTGGGCGACAGGATCGCTGTTATCTTGGACGCCGTCATATAGTCTTCGGGGTTCACATCCTGCGGTTCGAATTCGACGCTGAGGGTAAAGCTGCCGTTGTTCAGATGAAGCCGCTGCTGGCATTGTTTTCGTCCGTTACGGCAGGTTTCATGGAGCGTAGCCGGCTCCTTGAAGAAGCCCGATCCGTCGATCGTGCGCTTCACGGCTTCAAAACTATCGCCGAGCCTGATGCCGAACACGCTGCATCCCGAAATGTCGGAGACTTTTTTCTCTCTGACCGCGCACGGCTTCGTGCCCGAGAAGAGGAGGCGGCGGAAGTTTTCCTTGACGGCATCGCGATCTAGGGGCGCACCGCCGGACGTGGCCGCATAGGATTGCACCGTTTCGGGGGGCGGGCTCTTTTTGCCGGTCAACGAACTCCACGCCAGCCACACCGAAAAGCCGACAAGCCCCAAGATGCCAAGCGCGTACAGCGTGGAAAGGAGCACTCGCTCCCAGAGATTATGAAACGCCTTGTCATCCATCGATCTGGCCACTCACACGAAAAACGCGACATGTATTTTATGAAACTTTTATCTTTCGCCAGGCATGCCGCATAGGCCGTAGACGCAGCGATGCACAGCTTAGGCCACGGCACATCGAGCGTGGCGAGCCGGAACGGGCGCACAGTCATCTTGTTGAATTCCAAAAGGCGCGAGCAAGCGGGGCGCGGATGAGCGTTTCCATCTCGCGGTTGAAAGCGGAAGGAGATCCAAGTGGATACGCATCAGCAGGGGTTCGCAAAGCTCGTCGCAATGATAGACGCCATTGAGGTCGGCATGCTCACCACAGCCGACGAAAGCGGCCATCTGCGGGCGAGGCCCATGGCAACGCAGCGTGCGGAGGATGGCTGTCTGTGGTTTTTCACGGCTCGCGACTCGCCGAAGATCGAGGAAATCCGCAAGGACCACCAGGTGGTTGTCACTTACAGCGATCCCGCGAACCAGGTTTTCGTCTCGGTGTCTGGCGTCGCGCATACGCTCAGGGACGAGGCCAGAATTCGCGAGCTTTGGACGGGGCAGGCCCAGCGATGGTTCCCCGAAGGCCCCGAGGATCCCCGCATTGCGCTGCTCTCGGTTGAAATCACGGCGGCGGAATTCTGGGACGTGGACGCGTGCAAGATGCGCGAACTGATGAATTCGAACGCTTCACCTGAACAACTCGCCGCCGCGACCGATCACAAGGCTATTTCCTGATCCAAGACAGCCGGTGAGCGCGACGTGTGGCGCGGCAGGCCATTTCGAGGGAATGCTGTTCTTGGTCGACCACAAAACATGAAAAAATTGAAATACTAAATCACGGACTCGTCAATAAGTTGCCATCTCTTGGCCCCGAAGCCCGCTTGTTGTGGGCCTCATACGGTTAAACAGGACGGAGATCGGCATGTCGTTGCGCAGGATTCTTATTGCTTCTATTCCCGCATTTTTCGCGGCAACCACCATCGCATCCGCTGAGCCTGTCGCCTATTCGTTTGATCCCGGTCATACGACGGTTCGCTTCTGCTGGAACCATCTCGGCATCAGCCGCCAGTGTGCCCAGTTCAAGACCTACGAGGGCGAAGTGCTTTACGACGCGGCCAAGCCGGAGAACAGCAAGGTCGAAATCACCTTCAAGACCGACAGTATCGAGACGCTCGTACCGGTGTTCAACGACCACATGAAGGGCGACAAGCTGTTCGATACGAAGGCTTTCCCCGAGGCAACCTTCAAGAGCACAAAGTTTGAACGGACCGGCGAGAAAAGCGGGAAAGTTACCGGCGACCTGACGATCAAAGGCGTGACGAAGCCTGTGGTGCTCGATGTCACCCTCAATTTCGAGGGTTCGCACCCGATGTCGAAGAAGCCGACGCTCGGCATCGGCGCGAATACAACGATCAAGCGTACGGAATTTGGCGTTTCGCAGGCTGCGCCCTTCGTTTCCGACGAAGTGACGATCGACATCCAGACGGAACTGAACAAGAAAATCTAGTGGTTCGATTCCGGCATTTGCATCCGTATGCAGCATGCTTGCGAGCAAATGTCGGAATGGAAAGGACCACTAGCAACATCATGATTCTCGTGGAGCTTTTGAATTTGACATTTGAGCGAGAGCTCGCAGCCACCGGGACTCAAATGTCAAATTCGCTCCACTAGGTCAGTCCGCGTCAAATCGGACTCGATACGACGCGGCATCCATCCGAAACATAAAGCATTGTGCCCTTTTGCGGCGCAGTGCTTTATGTGCGTCTTTACAATGCGAAGCCTTCCGAGTTCCTT
The DNA here is from genome assembly GCF_047605405.1 of Rhodomicrobium sp. NCBI lineage: Bacteria > Pseudomonadati > Pseudomonadota > Alphaproteobacteria > Hyphomicrobiales > Hyphomicrobiaceae > Rhodomicrobium > Rhodomicrobium sp. Next base: position 66,398 of record NZ_JASGFR010000003.1, read on the forward strand.
AAAGTTCGATTTCTCGAAGGCACACACGATCTGGCGCGGGAACGCGCAGCGCGCGTCATTCGCCTCGCAAACAGTCGCGACGACCGGCATTCGCCATCCCTGAACGACCTGCTTTCTGTTCGATAGCCAGCGCTCTTCATCCTTGAGCCTATCCCGCCATCACCTCGATGTGGCGAAACGCGCCGCCATTTTCGTCTACGCCGTCCAACCGCAAAGCGGACGGAAGCCGCGCCACAGTAAATCCGTGTCGTCGATCAGCTCGTCTTCATCAAATCGATGCCAGAACGCACGCGGTCTGGCGAGGATGGAACGCCAACCGGCTGTGGTTACAAACACGGCATATTGCCCAATTATTGAGCGAAATATTGCGAGTGCTTTAGAAATGAGCGCTCATTTTTAGAGCCATTCTCCGCAAAGCGGTAAGTTTAAGGTCGATTCGCGGTGCGCCGTGTCGCATGGACGAACGCCCTCCTTTGGCACAGCTTTTGAAGTCGCTGCGACAGCCGTGTCTTCGCGATCCCCTTTCCTTCGCGCGGGCAACGTAAAAAATGAGCGTGTTCGAGGCAGGATGTTGGAGGATTCAGATATGAAACTGGTGGTGGCGATCATCAAGCCATTCAAGCTGGAAGAAGTCCGTCAGGCCCTCGACGGTCTCGGCATCGAAGGGCTTACGGTCAGCGAAGTCAAAGGCTACGGCCGTCAGAAAGGGCACACCGAAATCTATCGCGGCGCGGAATACGAGGTGAACTTCGTTCCGAAGATCAAGATCGAAGTCGTGGTGGCCGACGAGCAGGTTGATAAAGTCATCGAAGCTGTTTCTTCGGCGGCAAAAACGGGGCAGATCGGAGACGGCAAGATCTTCGTGTCTACGATCGAACATACGGTGCGCATCCGCACGGGCGAATCCGACGCTGATGCTCTTTAGTAAGAAGGGAAAATCAATGACACCTGTCTGGCGTAATCTAGCTCTTCTAGGGGCAACGGCCCTGGGAGCGATGGCTCTCATCGATCCATCGCTCGCCCAGGAAGCCGCGACCGCGGCAACGGACGCTGCGGCTGCGGCGCCGGAAGCTGCCGCCGAAGCCGCGACCGCTGTCGCCGCAACGGCCGCGAAGGCTCCCGAACTCGTTGTTGCCAAGGCCGACGACGCATGGATGATGACGTCATCGCTGCTCGTCCTCCTGATGACGGTTCCCGGCGTTGCGCTCTTCTATGGCGGCATGGTCCGCACGAAGAACATGCTTTCCATTCTGACGCAGGTCTTCGCGATCCAGTGTATCGTCTGCGTGATCTGGTTCATCTACGGCTACAGCCTGGCATTCGGCAGCGCGGAAGGCGCGCTTGCTCCGTTCATCGGTAATTTCTCGCGGCTGTTCTTGTCCGGCATCGATTCATCGACCGTGGCTGCGACCTTCACCCCGGGCGTTGGCATTCACGAACTGGTCTTCGTGAGCTTCCAGATGACCTTCGCGGCGATCACCACCGCGCTGGCCGTGGGCGGTTTTGCCGAACGCATGAAGTTCTCTGCGGTCGTCCTTTTCGCTATCCTCTGGCCGACGATCGTCTATTTCCCGATCGCGCACATGGTCTGGGCCAACCCTGGACCGGCCGAACTCGCCCTTAACAATGAAGCTGCCATTGCAGCCTCGGGCTTCGGTTTCCAGATGGGCGCCCTCGACTTCGCGGGCGGCACCGTCGTTCACATCAACGCGGGCCTCGCCGGCCTGATCGGCGCGCTGCTCGTCGGCCGTCGTCTCGGTTACGGCAAGGAGCCCATGCCGCCGCACTCGCTCACGCTGACGATGGTCGGCGCTGCGCTGCTGTGGGTCGGCTGGTTCGGCTTCAACGCGGGCTCCGCGCTAGAAGCGAGCGGCACCGCCGTTCTCGCGATGGCCAACACCTTTGTGGCGACAGCCGCTGCGGGCATTTCCTGGCTCGTGGTGGAGTGGCTTTTCAAGGGTAAGCCAAGCCTCCTTGGTCTTGCTTCCGGCGTCGTTGCCGGTCTCGTCGCGGTCACGCCTGCGGCCGGTTTTGCCGGAACCAACGGCGCGCTGGTGCTCGGCCTCGTCGCGGGCGCGGTTTGCTTCTTCTTCTGCACCGCTGTGAAGAGCGCTCTCCGCTATGACGATACGCTCGACGTCTTCGGCGTCCATGCCGTCGGCGGCATCATCGGCGCCATCGGCACGGGCATCGTCGCCGCGCCGGTCTATGGCGGCACGGGCGTGACGGACTACACCAAGTGCGAAATCGTGAACGGCGTTCTGACTGCGACTTGCCCGATCGGCGAATATGACGTCGCCGCGCAGGTTCTGATCCAGCTCAAGAACATCGCGGTCACGGGCGCCTGGTGCGTCGTCGGCAGCACGATCGTGTTCCTCCTTATCTCGCTCGTCGTCGGCCTGCGCGCCTCGGCAGAGAAGGAGCGCGAAGGTCTCGACATTTCCGAACACGGCGAACGCGCTTACAACCTGTAAAAACGGCGGACGGCAAGACGCCGTCCCCGACTTCCAGTTCCAGGCAGCCCTTCCGCTGCCTCCTGCCGGGCCTTTCGTTTTCTTCGGACAACGAAAGGCTTCCTCTCCTTTACCGATGCGCCTCACGCGAAACGGCATCGACGTCACTTGATGGCGCTCTCTCTGCGCTGAACGCTCCCTCCGATGGATGGCGCGGAGGCAGGGGTAAGCCCGGGATCCCATCTCCCGGGCTTTTCTCATGTCGGCCTCAAGTAGGCCGATTGGCCTGAACGCCGGGACCGTGCGCGAAGGTCTTGCGATGCCGGTTTCTCAAGGGTTTTGCCTTCGGGCACACAGTGCTAGACTCCGCGCCCTCTGCTGAAGCAACCCGGTGCGCCCGTGTCCGAAACCTCGCTCTCCACGATCCAGTCGCCGTTCCCGCGCCTTCGCGACCTCATCGAAGGACTGAAGCCCGGCGGCTCTCCCATCGACATGACCATCGGCGAACCTCGCCACGGGGTGCCTTCGTTCGCGGCGGATGTCATAGCCGAACATTGGCGGAGCTTCTCAAAATATCCGCCGATCAACGGCATCCCGGAGCTGCGTCAGGCCATAGCGGCATGGCTCAAGCGCCGCTATGCGCTCGGGCCGGGCGTCGTCGATCCCGAAAGGCACGTCCTGCCCCTGTGCGGCACGCGCGAGGGTCTCGTTTCGGCCATGACACTGGCGGCAGCGAAGAAGAACGTGCGCGGCGCGGCCGTTCTCATGCCGAACCCGTTCTATCAGGCTTACTACGCGGGCGCGCTCACGGCGGGCTGTCATGCGGTGATGCTTCCTGCAACGGCTGCCGGCGGCTTTCTGCCGGACCTCGACGCGCTCGATCCCGCGCTTCTCGACCGCACGGCGGCCTTCTACATTGCCTCGCCCGCAAATCCACAGGGTGTCGTCGCCAGCCCCGCCTATTTCGAGCGGCTGATCGCTCTTGCCCGCCGCCACGATTTCTATGTTTTTTCTGACGAATGTTATTCGGAGATTTACCAGAACGAACCGCCGCCAAGCGCGCTGCAGTTGGCCGCGCGAACGGGCGATGTTAACCGGGTGCTCGTCTTCAATTCCCTGTCGAAACGCTCGAATGCGCCGGGGCTTCGCTCGGGATTCATCGCGGGCGACGCGGGCTTTCTGAAGGACTATCTGCAATATCGAAACGTCGCATCGCCGCAGGTGCCGATCCCCATTCAGCAAGCCTCCGTGGCGCTCTGGTCTGACGACGCGCATGCCGCCGAAAGCCGCGCGCTCTATCAGGCGAAGTTCGCCGCCGCGAGCGAAAGGCTCGGCGATCTTCCGAATTATTACGAGCCGGGAGGCGGCATGTTTCTTTGGCTCGATCTCTCGCATTTAGGCGGAGGTGTCGAGGCCGCGAAAACGATTTGGAAAGGATGCGGTGTCAAAGTGCTGCCTGGGGCCTTTCTGGCGCAACCGGACGAGCGCGGTTTCAATCCGGGGGACGATTACGTTCGGCTCGCGCTGGTGGACCCGCTCGACGTGACGCGCGACGCGGTGGACCGCCTCGCGTCGATGCTGTTGTGACATGGCCGCGTGTGACATTGGCCACGGGTGATATGGCCGCGCGTTCGGCCGTGGGTCCGGTAAGTCTGCGGTATTTTCGTGGGGTGGCGTGCGCGCATGGAGTCGACGCAAAGGTTTTTGCCGAAAGCGCTTGCGGCCGAGTTGCGGCGTCTGCCTTGGCGCGTGCTGGGCTTCTCTCTCGTCGCAATCGCGGCCGCGATCTGGCTCGCGCTGATAAGCTGGTCTTACGGCGACCCGAGCCCGAGCTACGCCACCACATCGCAGCCGCATAACTGGCTCGGCCATCGCGGCGCGAGCGTGGCGGACGCGATGATGCAGGCTTTCGGACTGGCATCCCCCTTTCTCGTGTTCCCGGTTTCGGTGTTCGGCTTTCGCATTTCGGGCGGCAATGTCCCCTCGCGGCCGCGTCTGCGCCTCGCCTACTGGGCGGGGGCGGCCTTGCTCGTGCCCGCGTTCTTCGCCATGTTTCCGACGCCGAAGAGCTGGGTGCTGGATACCGGCCTTGGCGGCATCGCGGGCGACTTCGCCGCCGCGCTTGCGGCTAAGGCGACGTCGGCGATAGCGCCCTGGCTCCTGTGGCCGCTGCTCGGTCTGATCCTTCTCCCCGCTGGCGGCTGGTGCCTGCTTCGCGCGTGCGGGCTGAATTCCAAGGTCCTCCCCGCGGCGTTCCAGATGGGCGGCGAAGCTCCTGCGCGGGGCAAGGGCAAGGCCAAAGGCAAGCCGAAGGCGGAAGAACCGCTTTTCGACAAGGCGGCGAACTGGGCGAAGCGTGTCTCCCAACAGGGCAGCGGCGCGCTCGCGGCCTTCGCGCATCCCGGCGACTACTGGCTCGCCCGTGTTCGCGAGGAGACGCCTTCCGCTCCGGCCTCATCGCCCGCGCCCGCGAAAGCGCCAAGGGGGGCCGCGCCGAAGGCCGTGGAGCCTTCGCCCTTTTCGGACTGGGGCAGCCGCCCCACGCCTTCGCTTGGCGCTTCCGACACCCGCCGTGTCGAAGCCGAGTCGGACGGCCTCTTCGAGGATGTGCGCATCGAGCCGTTTTTCGGCGCCCGCCGCGACCCGAATGCCTCCGCAGACGCCCCGGCGGCCAGCAAAAAGCCCGACGATGATGACGGCGAGCCCGTTTCGCCGATCCGGCGCCTGACGGGCAAGGCCATGGAAACGGCGATGAACGGCGCGCACAAGATCATCGAGACGAGCGCGGCAGCCGCCGCTGCCGTCAAGCGCCAGAAGCCGCTCATTTACGTGAAGCCCGCCAACGACGAGCCGGCTCTTCGCACTGATGACGACGTGCTCGAACACTTCACCTCCGCACTGCCGCCGCTCTCGCTGCTGGCGCCTCCGCCCGTGGCCTCGGAGCGGCCCGGCGCGCACGATCCCGTGCTGATGCAACGCGCATCCGCGCTGATGGGCGTGCTGGGAGACTTCGGCGTGAAGGGGAAGATGTCGGGCATCTATCCGGGCCCGGTCATCACGCTGTTCGAGCTTGAGCCCGCGCGCGGCACGAAGTCCTCGCGGGTGGTGGGCCTCGCGGACGATATCGCGCGGTCAATGAGCGCCGTCTCGGCGCGCGTCGCCGTCGTGCCCGGCCGCGACGCCATCGGCATCGAGCTGCCCAACCCGAAGCGCGAAATGGTTTCTCTTCGCGGCATCCTCGAATCGAACGCGTTTCAGGACGGGCAGGCCGCGCTGCCGCTCGCGCTCGGCAAGTCCATCGGCGGCGAGCCGATCGTGGTGGATCTCGCCCGCATGCCGCACCTTCTCATCGCGGGCACGACGGGGTCCGGCAAGTCGGTCGGCATCAACACGATGATCCTGTCGCTGCTCTATCGCCTGCCGCCGAGCCAGTGCAACTTCATCATGATCGACCCGAAGATGCTGGAGTTGTCCGTGTACGACGGCATCCCGCACCTGCTCGCGCCCGTCGTCACCGACCCGAAAAAGGCGGTGGCCGCGTTGAAGTGGACCGTCAAGGAGATGAACACGCGCTACGAGAAGATGTCGAAGCTCGGCGTGCGCAACATTACGAGCTACAATTCCAAGGTCGCGGCGGCGCAGCTTCGCGGGCAGCCGTTGAAGCGCGTCATTCAGACTGGGTTCGATCCCGATACCGACGAGCCGATCGAGGAGGAGGAAATCTTCGATCCGGTGCCGATGACCTACATCGTGGTGGTCATCGACGAGATGGCCGACCTGATGATGGTGGCGGGCAAGGACATCGAATTCGCCGTGCAGCGCCTGTCGCAGATGGCGCGCGCGGCGGGTATCCATCTCATCATGGCGACGCAGCGCCCGAGCGTCGACGTGGTGACGGGCACGATCAAGGCGAACTTCCCGAGCCGCATCAGCTTCCAGGTGACGTCGAAGATCGACAGCCGCACCATCATCGGCGAGCAGGGAGCGGAACAGCTTCTCGGCGCGGGCGACATGCTCTACATGGCGGCGGGCGGCCGCATCATCCGCGCGCACGGGCCGTTCGTGTCGGACGAGGAAGTCGAGCACGTCGCGGCGCATCTCAAGGCGCAGGGCTTCCCGAACTACCGCGACGATATCCTCGAAGACCCGGACGCCGAAGACGAGGCGCCGCGCAAGGGTGGCGGCGGCGGAGACAGCGGCGATCTTTATGCATCCGCCGTCGACATCGTGCTGAAGGACCGGAAGCCAACGACAAGCTATCTCCAGCGCCGCCTCGGCATCGGCTACAATCGTGCGGCGTCGCTCATCGAGCGCATGGAGCAGGAAGGCATCGTCGGCGCTCCGGGCCGCACCGGGCGACGGGAAATCCTGATCGAGGAGCGCCACAGGGCGAGTTAGCAGAGATCGTGCTCGCCCTGACGGCGGGGAGAGTGGCGCCGCGCTTCACTTTTGCACTGGCGTGGCTTTCTCGGCGACGATTCTGGGTCGGCCGCGCCCTCTCGCCGCGAATTTGACGCTTTCTTGCAAATTCATAACCGCAAAATTCCAAGGTTTTCATAGGGGCCACCGGAGCATGAGCAAGCGCGTCTTTTCGAGCTTAAGGGGATCAGGGGCGCGGGTCGCGCTTGGCGCGCTGCTGGCGACCGGCACCGTGACCGCGGTTTTCGCGCAGGGCGGTCAGACGGAAGTCCACAAAACGTATCCCGCTCCTTCCGCCACGCCCGCTCCGGTTGCTCCAGCGCCAAAGCAGCCGCTCCCGGTTCCGACCGAAGCCCCGGCTCCCGCTGCCAAGCCGACAAGCCCCATCGGCGGAACGGCATCCACAGCGGCACCGGGCTGGCAGACTGACCTCGACCTCGCGCAGCAGCAGCCGCAGGCGATCCCCGAAACGGCTGCGGCGCCCATCCAGGAAAGCGACCTCGAAGTCGTCGCCAAGATTAACGATTATTTCAACAAGCTGACATTTCTGCAGGGCGTGTTCGTGCAGACAGATCCCGACACCAAGCAGAAGCGTGGCAAGTTCTACCTCGCGCGCGGCGGCAAGGTGCGGTTCGACTATGGCGCGCCGAGCAAGCTCAAGATCATCGCCGACGGCAAGTATCTGGCGATCGAGGATCACGACCTCAACACCTCGGACCGCTATCCTCTGGAGATAACGCCCTTCCGCCTCCTGCTCTCGGAGCACGTCGATCTCATCAACGACGCCAATATTCTCGGTGTCGAACAGGGCCCGGACACAATCGTTCTCACCGTCGAGGACAAGAAAGGCGATGGCTCGGGCCGCATCCGTCTCATGTTCTCGAAGCCGGACATGATGCTGAAGGAATGGATCATCACCGATGCGCAGGGCTTGAACACCAAGATCGAGGTCGCCAATCTCGAGGAAAACAAAGAGCCCGCGCCCGATATTTTCCAGTTTTCCCAGACGATTGGCTTCAAGTCCTCGAATTGACAAGCTAGCGCTGCGACAGATTCGTCACTGTCAAGGTGCGAATTGCCGATTTTTCATTTGCAATCGGTGGGGGGCGTGCTATCTTACCTTTCATAGAGAGATTGATGCCAGTCACCATCGGTAGTGCCCCCCCGTCTAGCCGAAGGCATTAATCTCTCAGCGTCGGCTTCCCTCCCGACGCATGCGTGAAAACGCAAAAGCGCCCAACCTTCGCCGGAGTTGGGCGCTTTTTTTTGTGCCCATGACACTCCGCATCAGCACCTGGAATATCAATTCCGTCCGCCTCCGCTTCGATCTCGTCGCCCGCTTCGTGCGCGAGACGCGGCCCGATATCCTCTGCCTTCAGGAAATCAAATGCCGCGACGAGCTTTTCCCGGCCGACGGCTTCCGCGAGCTTGGCTTCCAGCACATCGCGATCTGCGGGCAGGCGGGCTATCATGGCGTGGCGACGCTGTCGAAGCTGCCGCTCGAACCGCTGCCGCGTCAGAGTTTCTGCGGCACGGAAGAAGCGCGCCATCTCGGCGTCAAGGTCGCGCTGCCGGGCGGCGGCACGCTCGCGGTGCATAACATATACGTGCCCGCTGGCGGCGACATCCCGGACCCGGAGCTGAACCCGAAATTCAGGCAGAAGCTCGCCTATCTGGCAGCGCTGGCGAAGTGGGAGCGCGGCTGGGCGGACGATGCGAATGCCGTGCTCGTCGGCGACTTCAACGTCGCGCCGCTCGAAACCGACGTCTGGTCGCACAAGCAGCTTCTGAAGGTGGTGAGCCACACGCCCGTCGAGGTGGAGGCGCTGGAGAAGGTCCGCGAGGATGGCCGTTGGGTCGATCTCGTCCGCCGCGTCATCCCGCCCGAGCAGAAGGTCTACAGCTGGTGGAGCTATCGCGCGCGGGACTGGGCGGCAGCGGATCGCGGGCGGCGGCTCGATCACATCTGGGGCAGTGCCGCGATGGCCGGGCGGACGCGCGGCGTCAGCGTGCTGAAGGAGGCGCGCGGCTGGCCGGGCCCGTCCGACCACGTGCCGGTCACACTTGCGTTTGAAGGTTAGCCGCACGACCTTCGCGAGCGGCTCACTCTGCCGTCAGCCGAGCACGCGAGCGAGGTCGGCAATCAGATCGTCCGCGTCTTCCAACCCGACCGACAGGCGGAACACACCCTCCCCCGCCGCAGCGCGATAATCGGCTTCGGCCTGCCCTTCCAACCGGAAGGCGGAGCGCAACAGGTCGTCGGTCGGGATGTAGAACAGGAGGCTCACCGTCTTCCCGAGCGACACGGCGTAGGAAATCACCTGAAGCTCGCGCGCGAACCGCGAGGCGAGCGCCTTGCCGTCGCCCTTCACCGTGAACGAGAGAAGCCCCGAGAAGTTCTTCATCTGCTTGCGCGCGATTTCCGCCTGCGGATGGCTTTCGAGACCGGGCCAGAGCACGCCTGCAACGGCGGGGTGACCTTCGAGATAGCGGGCGACGGCGCGCGCGTTCTCCTCGTGGATGCGCATGCGCGCAGGCAGGGTTTCGATGCCGCGCAGGATCAGCCACGCCGCGAAAGGCGAAAGCACCGCGCCGAAATGGATCAGCGGACCGGCGCGCAAGGCGGTGGCCTTTTCCGCGTCGCGAACGGTGATCGAGCCGCCGAGCGCGTCGCCGTGCCCGACAAGATATTTCGTGAGCGAGTGCACGACGTAATCGGCGCCGAGCGACAGCGGCTGCGTGGCGACGGGCGTTGCGATGGTCGAGTCGACGGAAAATTCCGCGCCCGCCTCGTGTGCGATCTCCGCGACGGCGGCGATGTCGCTTACGCGCAGGATCGGGTTTGCGGGCGTCTCGATATGCACGAGCCGCGTCTTTCCGGGCCGGATCGCGGCGGCGACGGCCTCGGTCTTCGAGGTGTCCACACGCGTCACCTCGATGCCGTAGCCGGGCAGGATGTCCTGCACGAGTTCGGCGGCGCCCGCATAGCACACGTTCGACAGCAGGAGATGGTCGCCTGCCTTCAGGCGCGAGAGGAAGAGCGCCGAAATCGCCGCCATGCCGCTGCCGAAAACGATGGAGCCCGATCCGCCTTCAAGGGCGGTGAGGCGGTCTTCGAGGAGCGTCAGCGTGGGGTTGCCCCAGCGGGTGTAAAAGGGCGGCGGAGAGCCGTTCAATTCGTTCGCGGAAAAGCCGACGCCTTCCGCGTCGGCGTAGAAGCTCGATCCGGGCACGATGTCCGGTGTGACGGAAACGCCGGGCTCCCGTGCGGTGATGCCGCCGCGAAGAGCGAGCGTCGCCTGTTTCAGTCCCTCGGTCATGGTAAGTACAAGCCGCGCTGGTGAGTTTTCCCAATGCGCCACTTTAGGTCAAAACCATTGAAATCGCTATGCTTTTAACGAATTTTTGCGACGCATGAGATTTGGGAGAAGCCGTTTTGCGGATCGGGCGGATGGCGCCATGAATGCCCGCTCGATGATGGTCGCGAAGGAAAATGCTCCACTGTCAGCCGGCAGCGATCACTCGCGCACGGTGCGGCTTTCCTTGACGGCGAGCGGCGGGGCGTCAATCGCGGGCTCAAGGCCAAGCGCCTCAAGCTCGCGGCGCGCTTCGAGACGCAAACGCTCCGACGCCGTTTCGATCTCGGTCTCAAGCCGCTGCATGAACTCCTGCTTCGGCAGCCCCGGCGGGATCGGATCGAGAAATTCCACCACGATCGTGCCGGGATAGCGCAGGAAGGAATGGCGCGGCCAGAACATGCCGGAGTTGAGCGCCATAGGGCACACGGGCACTTTCAGATCCTGATAAAGAAAGATGATGCCGGGCTTGTAGTCTGGAGCGGCGCCCGGCTCGGCGCGCGTGCCCTCGGGAAAAATCACGATCTCGCGGCCCTCGGCGGCTCGGCTCCGCGCTTCGCGCACCATCTGGCGCAACGCAGCCGGGCCAAGCTCTCGCTGGATCGGTATGAGTTCGAATTTCCGGCAGAAGCGCCCATAAAGCGGGATCGACAGCAGTTCCGCCTTCATTACGAGCGCCGGATCGCGCATGAGCGAAAGCGGCGCGAAGGTGTCCCATGTGGCCTGATGCTTGGCTGCTACGATACACGGCCCCGGAAGAAGCTTCTCTCGTCCGCGAACCTCCATTTTCGTGCCGCAGATCACCCGGAGCAGACCCTGTGTCACATCGCCGTGGAGTTTCAGCGCCGCCATCGCCCACCGGCGGGGCACGACCGGCAGAAGCAGCCAGCTTCCAAGGATCAGGAAGACCGCCCAGGTGAGGTAGAGGATTGGAACGAAGAGCGCGGATCGAAAGAAGAGGAGGGCTTTAGCTGGCGCGCGCATTGATCAACTGTGGCTCGTGTTCGTTCCTGGCGGAGGCGTTGGAGATGGAGTTCGCGCCGTAGCGCGCCATCGCCGTGATATACTTCATGTACTCCTTCCAGAGAACCCACGCAGTGCGCGAATCGCGCCACCAGCGTTCGTCGAGGCGCGGCGCCCTGACCGGGTAAGGGACAAGCTCGACGTCCCGCATCGCCTGATGAAGTTCAATCAACGCGCGCGGCATGTGGTAGGTGGATGTGACGACGATAATTGACCGGTATCCGCGTTTTCGCACCCAGTTCGTGGTCTCGGCCGCGTTGGCTTCGGTGTTGTGGGCATTGTCGATGTCGACGCAGCAGGAAAACAGCGACCAGCTTCGCGACCCGCGAGACGTGGTAAGGCTCATGATCTGAGGCGCGCGTGTCGTCTTGTGTACGCCCGAAATAAGCAGTCGGCGTGCCTTGCCCTCGGACAGAAGGCGCACGGCGGCGGCGATGCGCTCCTCGTCACCCGTGAGCGCGACGATGGCGTCGGCGTCCTTAAGCCTCGCCGACGGCATGATGCTGACCGAATAGGCGAAGATGAAAAAGCCGCACATGATCGCGAAGGAAAAAAGAGCGGTTATGCGCACCGCGCGCCGGAGGATCGCTCTGGGAGCGAGCAGATTACGCGGGCAAGTCTTGTCGCCGTCGGTGCTCATTGCTCGGCCAATATAACGCCGACCCACGGAATTGCCTATATTTTTCGGACCTTGGTCCTCTGCCATTAACCCTAACTGTTCTGATGGTTGAGGATTCTGCGCACACCATAGCGCGAGGTGAGCTTGCAGATGAGCGCGACAGCCACAACCACGACCACCAGCACCGCGTATCCGCCGATGTCGAGCGTGCCCGCGCCGACGAGGCGGCGAATCTCGGCTGCCGATGTCGCGGACGTGCTGATCCCTTCTGTGATGTAAGGCAGGCAAAGGAACAGGAGGCCCGCGAGGCCCGCACCGAATATCCCCGCCTTCACGCCAACCTTGAGGAAATGTGTCTCGAATTGACGGGCGATAAATTTCTCTTCCGCGCCCACAAGGTTCAGCACGGACACGATCTCGCGGTTGGAAGCGAGGGCGCTCGTCGCGGCCGCCACGATCACCGCCGCTGTCGCCATCGCCATCAGGAACAGCATGCCGATGCCGCCGATTTCGAGGAGCCTCGTCAGGCGGCGTATCTCATTGCGCCAAAGCCCATGGTCGTCGAGAAGCGCTCCCGGAAACTTCGATTCGAGCACAGTCTTCAGCGTGGCTATGTCCGGCGGGCTCGACGTGTCGATCTGCACCGCGATGAGCTTCGGGATCGCGAAGCTCTTCAGCACCTCGGAACGGCCGATCCATGGCTCGACGAGCTTCAAGGACTGTTCCTGGGAGAACGGCGTGACGCGAGCGATGCCGTTCTGGTCCTTCAGGAACTGGACGATTTCGGCGGTTCGGGCGTCTCCCGAAGTGTCGGCGCGCGGCTGGATCTGAACGGTGATTTCGGCCGAGATGCGGTTCGTCCACACATTGGCGGCATTGAAGACCACGTAGACGCCGCAAGCCGTGATCGAGGCGAGGAAGCCCATGATCGCGATCACCAGCGCGAGCGAGCGCCCCGTGACCGATCCCGGCGGCACGATGGGGGCGTTCGGCCGGGCATATTTGGGCTGAGCCTGCTTGCGGGCCTTGTACGGCACCGGAAGCGCGGACGCGGGTTCAACGGTACTCATGATTCGACGTACTCATGGCCACATCGCTACTCGTGCATTTCCAACCGGCCGTTCTCAAGCTGCATGCGCGCCGCCGGGAACTGCGACATGAGCTGATAATCGTGGGTCGCGATGATGATCGACGTGCCGAGCCGGTTCAACTCGATGAACAGGCGAAGCAGGCGGCGCGCCATCTGAGGGTCGACGTTGCCGGTCGGCTCGTCGGCGAGGAGAAGTTCAGGCTTCGCGATCACCGCCCGCGCGATGGCCGCGCGCTGCTTCTCACCGCCCGATAAAACCGCCGGAAAGGCATGCATGCGGTCGCCGAGGCCCACCCAGCGCAAAAGCTCTGTCACATCGTCCTGATAGTCGCTCTGCTTGCGGCCCATCACGCGAAGCGGGAGCGCCACATTCTCCCACGTGGTCAGATGGTCCAGCAGGCGGAAGTCCTGAAAGACGATGCCGATGCGCCGCCTGAGATCCGCGCGCTGACTCGTCGTATTCTTGGCGATATTTCGTCCGAAAAGATAGACGAGGCCGCGCGTTGGCCTGAGCGACATGAACAGCATGCGCAGAAGCGTCGTCTTTCCCGCGCCGGACGCTCCGGTGAGGAAGTGAAACGAGCCGGGATGCAGGTGAAAATTTACGTCGCGCAGGACTTCCTGGCCAGCCCCGTAACGGAGACCGACATTCTCGAATCGAATAAGAGCATGACCGGTATTCACAACCTCAACCCTGCTGTTCGCTCCCGAGGCGATTTATGATAAGCCCGAGGCGATCTAGCAATGGATTTCGACAAAGCCGAGACGGCGGTAGCGGAAAACGAAGAACAGAGTTGATCCGATGATCATCGAATGCCCGGCATGCACGACGCGCTATGAAATCAAGGCCACGCTGCCGCCGGAAGGCCGCTCCGTCCGTTGTGCCAAATGCGGCACGGTCTGGCGTGCACTGCCCGACGTTGCTGAGGAGCCTCAGGACAGTCAGCCGCAGGAGATCGAAGCCGCAACGCGGCAGCACGCCTTCGAGGAAGAGTCCGCCGTGTCCGAGGTTGAACGTAAGAAGCGCGACCTTGCCGCGGAACTCCGGCGGCAATGGGGTGCCGACGCAACTCCGAAGGCCGAGAGCGACGACGCGGGGACGGATGCCCTTGACGTCGCATCCGCGGCGAGTCATGTCGCTGATGAGCCTGTGCATGCCGACGAGAATGCGCCCGGATCGCGTTTCGCCTCGTTCAGCGAAGAATGGCGCCGCGAGGACGCCGATTTTCACGCCGAAACCGCCCCTGCCGCCGGAGCGGAGACGAATGTCGGCGCCGCAGCCTCGCCGAAAGACGAGCAGATTGCACGGGAGCTTTCCATTGAAGAGCCCGTTGCGGAGCCGTTTGCCGGTGGCGAGGCCAGCAGCGAACAGTCCGCCCCGCGCGAAGACGGAAAGGTGAGCTGGTTCGGCAGCTTCCGCCGTCGCCGCAAGCAAAAGGAAACCGAAGCCTCCGCAGCGGGCGAAGAGGCCGCAGCTTCGCCCCAGATCGCCGAAACGATCCCGTTTCCTCGTCAGCAGCAAGGCGCGGAGGCAGCCGCTCCTGATGCTGGCCCCGATCTACGCACGCTGGAAGAGGCGCGCGAAGCGGTTCGTGGGGTGTTTTCGAGCCTCGGTGACGGTCGCCCGTCCCTTCCTGGCCATAGCTTCGCCTCGCCCATGACCGCGCCTGTCAGTGAGACGGGGCGCGACATCCCCCCGGCCGGAGCGCGCGCGCTTTTTCGGGGCGAGGCTGAAAGCCGTCACGATGAGGACGCGCCCGCAAGCCACGCTTCCGGTGAGCAGCGAGACGGCAAGTATGATCGCACGCTGTGGCGCGCTCCCGAAGACGAAAACGCAGAGGAGAATATCGGCGCTTCGACGGATGCCGGTCGCTCCGATTCCGCCGTCGACCCGCGTTGGCACCCGAGCCTGGAGCAAGCCGCGACGCCGGGCGATCCCGACGCCGCGCTGCGAAAAGCGATGCAGTCGCAATATTCGGATGCTTCCGAAGACAAGGAACTTGCCGACGAGTTGGAAAGCCATCTCCGCGCCGCGGCGGGACCACGTCAGGAAGGGCGTATCGAAGACGATCTTCAGGGCGATCTCGCGGCCATCTGGAAGCGCCCGCAGGTACGCGCGCCGGTCGTTCCGGCCGAGGATTCCTCGCCTCTGGCCGATGATGCCGAAGAGGCCGGTTTCGATCCCCGCCTTGCTCGCGAAATCGAGGCGACGCAGGAGTCGTCAGGCGTGCCACGCCGCGGCGTCGGCAGCCTTGCCGTTGCGGCGGGGTGGGGCCTCTTTTTGACCGTGGCTGCCGGGCTTGTGGTCGGCTTGCTGGCTTTTCGCGATATCGTCGCCTACTCGGCGCCGGGCCTTGCGCCGCTCTACAGCGCCTTGGGGATGCCCGTCACGGTGCAGCCGCTCACGTTCGATACCGTCACTTACAAATGGACGATTACGGACGGCAAGCCTACCCTTCTCGTCAGCGGAGCCATTTACAACACGTCGAAACGCAAGGTGAAAGTGCCCGATTTCACGATCACGATCAGGGATCGCGATCCGGCGCTCGACCGCGAATATTCCGCCGCGCTCCGAAGCGGAGCAACCAAGATCAGGTCGAGGCAGCGCGAAGATTTCGATATCGAACTGGTTTCGCCCAGCCCTACCCTGTCGTCCATCGAACTCGCGCTCAAGAAAGTCCGTTAGCCAATAATGACAGCCGGTCTCCTGGAACGTTACCGTCGCCTTCTGGCCGACGGCAAGATCTCGCCTGACCCCGCGCAGGCGCTCGCCGTCGAAAAACTGCAAATCCTAACAAACCGGCTCGCGCTTTATGTTGCGCCAGCGAAGACGGACTTCTTCTCCTTCTTCACGCGCAAGCGGGGCGAGGTGCCGAAAGGCCTCTACGTCTACGGCGCGGTCGGTCGCGGCAAGACGATGCTCATGGATCTGTTCTTTCAAGAGGCGCCGGTCGAGAAGAAGCGCCGGGCGCATTTCCATGAATTTATGGCCGATGTCCACGCCGCGCTGACCGTGGCGCGACGCGAGGCGAAAGACGACCCTATCGTGTCCGTGGCGAAGTCGATCGCGGCGGAGGCGCGGCTTCTGTGCCTCGACGAGCTGTTCGTGACCGACATCGCCGACGCCACCATCGTAAGTCGCCTGTTCGCCACGCTGTTCGATGCCGGAACGGTTGTCGTCTTCACCTCGAATGCGCACCCGACGCAGCTTTACAAGAACGGGCGCAACCGCGACCAGTTCGTGCCGTTCATCCATCTGATCGAAAACACGCTGGAAGTGCTGCAACTCGAGTCCGCGCAGGATTACCGCCTGCAGCACCTCACCCACGGTGCGCTCTATTTCTCGCCCGCCGATGCCTCCGCCAAGGCCGCGATGGATGAGCTTTGGAAGAAGCTCACCTTCGGCGAACCCTGCGCGCCGGAAGTCATCCCTGTGCTTGGCCGCGAACTTCACGTGCCCCGCGCATGCCTCGGCGCGGCGCGGTTCACCTTCGCGGAGCTGTTCGAACAGCCGACTGCCGCCGCCGACTATCTGGCGCTCGTCCGCCACTATCATACGATCTTCGTGGATGGAATCCCGGTTCTGACCCCTGCCGACCGCAACGCCGCGCGCCGTTTCATCACGTTCATCGACTCGCTCTACGACGCGCGCACGGGCTTCGTCGCTTCCGCGGATGCGCAGCCCGACGATCTCTACAAGGCGGGCGACGGCTCGGAGCTTTTCGAGCGCACGGCGTCGCGTCTTATCGAGATGCGCTCGCCCGAGTATTTCACGAAGGCGGCGGCGAGCCGGGAAGCGGATGCGCCGGAAGGATAGATGCCCGCCGGATCGCCGCTACGAAACGAGAATCGCGACGCTTTTCTCGGCGGTGGTTCCCGTGTCCTCGGTCCAGCGCAGCGCGAGCGTTCCGCTGGCCGGCGGCGTCAGAAAAAAGCGTAAGTAGGGGTTGGCCGCCACCGAGCCGTTGAACGCGCCATGCGCATCAGGCTGCCTGATCGTCCGATGGATGGCAGCGATCCCTGCAGGAAACCCGCGCGCGCGTGCCGAAACTATTCACGCAGGCGAGCCTTGCGGCCCGGCTGCCCGACGGCGCAACGACCGCCGTCTGCGGTGTTTCGTCCTCTTGCCCTTGACACAACCCCGGCGCATCCGCCACACGTTGCGCAACGAATTCTCACGCGCGAGCGCTTCCATGAAAATCAACGGCAACGAAATCCGTCCCGGCAACGTCATCGAGCACAACAACAGCCTTTGGGTTGCGGTGAAGACCCAGGCTGTGAAACCCGGCAAGGGTCCGGCCTACAATCAGGTCGAGCTCAAGAACCTCATCAACGGTTCAAAGCTCAACGAGCGCTTCCGCTCGTCAGAGACGGTGGAAAAGGTTCGCCTCGAACAGAAGGACTTCCAGTTCCTGTATGTTCAGGAAGACATGCTCGTTTTCATGGATACAGAATCCTATGAGCAGATCGAGCTGGCGAAGGATTTCGTGGGCGAGCGCTCGGCGTTCCTTCAGGACGGCATGAAGGTCATCGTGGAAATGCACGAAGGCCGCGCCATCGGCATCGAACTGCCCGATCAGGTGACGCTGACCATCGTGGAAGCCGACCCCGTTGTGAAGGGCCAGACGGCGGCCTCCTCCTACAAGCCCGCAGTGCTTGAAAACGGCGTGCGCATCATGGTCCCGCCCTTCATCGCGTCGGGCGAAAAGGTGGTCGTCGATACGAACGAGATCGCCTATATCCGCCGGGCGGAGTAGACTAAGCCGACAAGCGCCTTCGGGCAGATCAAGGACAATGCCGGGGCGGCCTCGGGCCGGGCTCCGGCATTGTCGCGAACACGCAACGCGGAAGTGCCATGCTTCCGCGAACGCACAGGTTTCAGAATTTTCGGGTGGCAAGTCCGCCGCCGACCTCGTGGAGTGCCCGCCATGCCCGCATCAGCGCTGATGACGATCATGATCAATGCCGCCCGGAAAGCGGGACGTAGCCTCGCGCGCGATTTCGGAGAGGTCGAACATCTTCAGGTCAGCGTGAAAGGTCCGGCGAATTTCGTCTCCGCCGCCGACCACCGCGCCGAAACGATCCTCTACGAAGAATTGTCGAAAGCCCGCCACGGCTACTGCTTCCTCATGGAAGAGCGCGGCCTCGTCGAGGGCCCGGACAAGTCTCACACCTGGATCATCGATCCTCTCGACGGCACGACCAATTTCCTCCACGGCATCCCGCTGTTCTCGATTTCCGTCGCGCTCGAACGCGAGGGCGAACTCGTGGCGGGCCTGATCTACAACCCGGCGACGGGCGATCTCTACACCGCCGAGAAGGGCAAGGGCGCATTCTATAACGACTCGCGCCGTCTGCGCGTGGCCGCGCGCGACAACCTCGATGCGGCGGTAATCGCCACGGGGATCGCCCATCGCGGCAAGCCGGGGCAGGAGCAGAATCTGCACGAGATTTACAATGTCATGGTGGATGCCGCCGGGATACGCCGCACGGGCGCGGCGTCGGTCGATCTCGCATGGGTGGCGCAAGGGCGGTTCGACGGCTACTGGGAGCGCAACATCCAGCCCTGGGACATGGCGGCGGGCATCGTGATCGTGCGCGAGGCGGGCGGGTTCGTCTCGGACGCCGATGGCGGCCGCAACATGCTGAAAAGCGGCACCGTCGTCTGCGGCAACGAGTCGATCCATGCAGCACTTTTGAAACGCATCGCCATTAAAGCTTAGCAAGGTTGCCTTTTTCAGGGTGAAGTTGTATTCCGCGATTTCTGCAAATGGTGTATAGGCCTCTCCAAAGCTTGAGTTTTGCACGGATCGACGCGACCGCGGGACACGCTGATCATGAGTAAATCGCCCTACTACAAGACGTTATCCGGCCCCGGACGGTTCGTCGGCCGCATGCTTCTCTTCCTGATCCTCGCCGGGCTGATCGGGTTCATAATTCATAAGCAGATCATCGAGAATTTCGACCACAACCGCCCGTTGAACACGTTGATCGTGGGCGTGCTGATCTTCGGCATCCTCTACACATTCCAGCAGGTCTTCCGCCTCTTTCCCGAAGTGCGCTGGGTCAATAATTTCCGGCTCTCCGATCCCGTGGCGACGGATCGCTCGCCCGCCATGCTCGCGCCGATGGCGACGCTGTTGCAGCGACGGCAGGGGCAGGGAACGATCTCGCCCGTCGCGATGCGCTCGATCCTCGACTCCATCGCCTCCCGGCTCGACGAAAGCCGCGAAACCACGCGCTATCTCGTCGGCCTCCTCATTTTCCTCGGCCTTCTCGGCACGTTCTGGGGCCTGCTCGAAACCACGGGATCGGTCGGGCAGACCATTTCCGCGCTGAATACCGAAGGCAAGGAAACGGCGGAAGTCTTTCAGGAACTGAAAACCGGCCTCGAAGCGCCGTTGCGCGGCATGGGCACGGCGTTTTCAGCCTCGCTGTTCGGCCTCGCCGGCTCGCTGATCCTCGGCTTCCTCGATCTTCAGGCCGGACAGGCGCAGGCGCGCTTCTACAACGAACTTGAAGAGTGGCTCTCGACCATCACCGAACTTCGTTCCGAAGGCCCGGCCGACGCGCCCGGCTCGCAGGCGCAGCTGCGGTTTGCGCTCCTCGACATGCAGCGCAGCATTTCCGACCTCGCTGAAAAGATCGAGCACGGTTTCATTCGCGGAGGTGGCGCGAACAGCGAGCATCTTGCCAAGCTTTCGGAAGGTATCGACAAGCTCGTTCAGCAGATGCGCGCTGAGCAGAAGGTGCTGCGCGAATGGGTGGATGAGCAATCGCATAATCAGGGCGAGCTTGCCGCCGTGCTGAAGGAACAGAACCGCCTCGCGGGTGCGCTTCGCGAGATCGCCGCGCGCGCCCGCCGCGACCCCGTGGACCGGTAGCAGCCGGAGGATCAGCCGATGGCCCTTTCCAAGCGCCGCCGCCCGCACGCCGTCGACTACTGGCCCGGCTTTGTCGATGCGTTGTCGACCCTGCTTCTGGTCGTGACCTTTCTCATGGTCCTGTTCATGGTCGCGCAATATTTCGCGGCGCAGGACGCGAGCGGCAAGGACACGGCGCTCGCCAAGCTTCAGCGTCAGATCGCGCAGATGGCCGACCTTCTCTCGCTCGAACGCTCGCAGAAGAAGACTGCGATGGAGGAATCGAGCGGGCTTCGCGAAACGCTTGCCGCGACCAGCGCCGAAAACAAGAGGCTGACGAGCCTCCTTTCCGTCGATTCGGCCAAAAGCGGCGACGCCCGTGTCGCGGCGATCACGACGCAGCTCGACGAGCAGAAAAGTATCACCGCGCAGGCGCTCGCGCAGGTGGAACTTCTGAACCAGCAGATCCTCGCGCTGAGGAAACAGCTCGCCGCGCTTGAAAATTCGCTCGGGGATTCCGACAAGCGCGACAAGCAGGCTCAGGCGCAGATCGCCGATCTCGGCCAGCGGCTCAACGTGGCGCTGGCCAAGCGTGTGCAGGAGCTTTCGCAATATCGTTCGACCTTCTTCGGCGAGCTGAAGAAGTCGCTCGGCGACCGGGACGATATCCAGGTCGTGGGCGACCGCTTCGTGTTCCAGTCCGAAATCTTCTTCGATAGCGGGTCTGCCGACCTGTCGCCGCTGGGCTACGCCGAACTCGACAAGCTCGCCACCGCTCTGAAAGACCTCGAAACCAAGATCCCGCGCGATATCAGCTGGGTTCTCAGGATCGACGGCCACACCGACGCGCGCCCCATCGCGACGGCGGCGTTCCGCTCGAACTGGGAGCTTTCCTCGCAGCGCGCCATCTCGGTCGTGAAATATCTCGTGTCGAAGGGCGTGCCGCCGAACCGGCTCGTCGCGGCGGGCTTCGGGGAATATCAGCCGCTTACGAGCGGGTATACCGAGGCCGACCTGCGCCGCAACCGCCGCATCGAACTGAAGCTCACAGAGAAGTAGACGCGGCGCGGTTGCGGATCGCGCGCCGCTTCGTTATCTGATCCCCATGCTGCCACCGCAAAAAAAGTCCTCCGGCGCCGAAATCGAAGAGCTGATCGCGCTGCTCACGAAGCTGCCGGGGCTCGGTCCGCGCTCGGCGCGCCGCGCGGCGTTGCACCTCATCAAGAAGCGCGAGCAGCTTCTCCTGCCGCTCGCCCGCGCGCTCGGCATCGCCGCCGACAAGATCGCGATCTGCAAGGAATGCGGCAACATAGATACGCAGCAGCCCTGCGCCATCTGCGCGGACGCGGGCCGCGACGCCACCACCATCTGCGTCGTGGAGGAGGTGGGCGATCTCTGGGCGCTGGAACGGGCGGGCATCGTTCGCTCGCGTTATCACGTGCTCGGCGGGACGCTGTCGCCCCTCGACGGGCGCGGGCCGGACGACCTCTTTCTCGCGAAGCTGATGGAGCGCGCGAGGCAACCCGGCGTTACGGAAATCATCCTCGCGCTCAACGCCACGGTGGAAGGGCAGTCGACGGCACACTATATCGCGGCAGAACTGGAAGGTTTGCCGTTGAGGGTGACGCGCCTCGCGCGGGGCGTGCCCGTGGGCGGCGAACTGGACTATCTCGACGAAGGGACGCTCGCCGCCGCGATCAAGCTTCGGCAACCGGTTTGAACCCTGGCTGCCGCCGACCGCCGCCTCATGGTCCGCTTGGCCTGATGCGGTGAATTTTGCATTTGATCAACACCCGCTGGTCGCACCAGAATGACCGGATGCATGCGCCAGAGCACTCGCCTTACGGTCGCTCTCTTTCCTGTGGTAACGTGTTGGAATGACGACGCAGAGTAGCAAGTCCGCAAACGAGGCCGAGGTCACGCCGCCGTCTCACGAGGACCGCCTCATCAGGCGGAAGGTGCGCGCCGCCCGCCGCGCGATGCTGGTCGAAAAGCTGTGGCCGCGCGTCTGGCTGCCGCTCGCGGTAGCTGGCGTTTTCGTGCTGCTCTCGGCGTTCGAGGTGTGGCAGATGCTTCCGCCCGCCGCGCATCTCGGGCTCTTGTGGGGCTTCGGTGCGGGGTTTGTCTTTTCGCTGGTGCCGCTCGTTTTCTGGCGGCCTCCGTCGCGTCAGGATGCGCTCGACCGCATCGAACGCGCCTCGGCCCTCGATCATCGCCCGCTGACGGCCTTTCAGGATACGCTTTCGCAGGATGCCTCACCGGAAATGCGCGCCCTTTGGGAAGCGCACCGCGCGCGTGCGGCCCGCTCGCTTGCGAAGCTCAAGACCGGCGAAGCGCGGCCGCGCGTCGACCGTTACGACCCCTTCGCCCTTCGCGCGCTTCTGCTGCTCCTGCTCGTGGCCGCGCTCGCATCGACACAAGCCGACTTGCCAAACCGTGTCCGCGCGGCTTTCGCGGTTCCCGATCTTCCGCTTCTGGGCGACGGCCTTCGCATCGACGCCTGGATTTCCCCTCCCGCCTATACGCGCAAGGAGCCGTTCGTGCTTTCGGCGAGCGTGCCCACCACCGAGGCTGTGCCCGTGCCGCAAGGCTCGACGCTGACCTTGAAGATCAACGGGGCTGGCGCGAAGGGGTATAGCGTTGCGCTGGCGTCGTCCGGCGGCAGGCAACCGGTGTTGCCGACCGCGCAGTCGACCGACACCTATGCCGAATATACGAGCACCATCGACGACGATGTAACGCTGTCCGTCGGCTGGACGCTCGGCTCGGAGCGATCCTGGCGCTTGAGCGTCGTGCCGGACAGCCCGCCGAGGATCGCATTTCATGGGCCGATCGAGGTATCGCCGCGCGCCGTGATGCTGCTGAAATACAAGGTCGATGACGATTACGGCGTCGCGAGCGCGGAAGCGCGTGTGGAACGCGTCATCATTCCGTCCTCCGGCGGCAAGGATAACGAGGCCGCCGAAGCGACGCCGCCGCCAGCTCTTCCGCAGATCGGCAAGCCGCCCGTGTTCCCCCTCTCACTTCCGCACGCGCCCGTGAAGGCCGCGGAGGCGAAGACCTACAAGGATCTCACATCCCATCCCTGGGCGGGCCTGCCGGTGGTGATCACGCTCGCCGCGAAGGATGAAGCAGGTCATGAAGGGCTGAGCGCGCCGCGCGGCATGATCCTTCCCGAGCGCAAATTCACGAAGACGCTCGCGCGCGGCGCTATCGATCAGCGCCGTTCGCTCGTGCAGAACCCGGCTGACACGGCGCGCGTCGCGGACAATCTCGACGCGCTGGCCGCAGCCGCGCAGGACGAAGGCGCGGCTGCACCGGTCTATCTCGGCCTGCGCTCGGCGTTCTGGCGTCTGAGGAACGAGCCGGACATCTCCGATATCGAGGATGTGGTCGAACAACTTTGGGATGTCGCCATTCGCATCGAGGACGGCAACCTGTCAGCCGCCGAGCGCGAGCTTCGCGCCGCGCAGGAGCGCCTGAAGGACGCCATCGAACGGGGCGCATCGCGCGAGGAAATCCAGAAGCTGATGGCCGAGCTTCGTCAGGCGCTGAACAGCTACCTGCAGGCGCTCAGGCAGCAGCAGAACAAGAACGCCGACCGCGCGGCCGCATCCTCCAACGCAAAGACGATCTCGCCGCAAGACCTCGCGCAGATGCTCGACAAGATCGAGAACCTCGCGAAATCGGGGTCCGCCGATGCCGCCGCGCAAATGCTGAACCAGCTCCGCGACATCCTCGAATCGCTGCAAACCGCTCAGGGCAGCGGCCAGAACCAGGAAGAGGACGCTGAAAGTCTTCAGAAGCTCGACCAGATGACCGACCTTCTGCGGAAACAGCAGCAGCTCCTCGACGACACATTCCGCGAGCAGCAGAAGCAGGACGAGAGCGCGGACGAAGACAAGAGCGCCGAGCCCCGGCAGGGACAAGGACCGCGCGGGCAGAAACAGGGGCGCGCCTCGGCGGAACTCGATCGGCGACAGGAAGACCTGCAGAAGCAGTTGCAGGAGCTTCTTTCCGACATGAATGCGGATGGAAAGGACCCGGTGCAGCAGAAGCTCCGCGAGGCTGAAGACGCAATGGGCGACGCCATCGATTCGCTCCGCCAGAAGCAGTTCGGCGATGCCGGAGAAGAGGAAGGCCGCGCGGTGGAAAGCCTGAGGCAGGGGACGCGCGCGCTCGCGGAGCAGATGATGCGCTCCGCCGGGGGGACGGGGAAAGGCAATCAGGCCAATCGCGATCCGCTGGGCCGCAAGCAGGACGGCCCTCTCGACAATACGGGCGATGACGTGAAAATCCCCGACGAGTCGAGCGGCCAGCGCGCCCGAGCCATCATGGACGAGCTGCGCAAGCGTCTCGGGGAGCCGTCGCGGCCGATCCTCGAACTCGATTACCTCGAACGCCTCATCAAACCCTATTGAGGTCGTCTTGCGAAATCGCGCCGGCGGCAAGATATTTGCATCAGGGAGCACAATCGCATTTTTGGGCGTTACGCGCCCGGACAGGACACACTCATGACCGGCTCAGCGAACATCGACGAACTCGTCGAGAATTTCGGTTTCCTCGACGATTGGGAGGACCGTTACCGCTATCTGATCGAGCTTGGCCGCGCGCTTGCCCCGCTCGAAGACGCCGAGCGCAACGACGTCACGAAAGTGCGCGGCTGCGCGAGCCAGGTGTGGGTTGTCAGCAAGGCGACAGGCTCCGGTCCAGACACCGTGATCGAACTGCGGGGCGATAGCGACGCGCATCTGGTCAAGGGGTTGATTGCGGTGGTGCTGGCGCTGTTCTCGGGACGGACCGCTCGCGAAATTCTCTCGACCGACGAGAAGGCCGTTTTCAAATCGCTCGGGCTGAACGATCATCTGACGCCGCAACGCTCGAACGGCCTCGCATCGATGGTGCAGCGGATCAAGCGCGATGCGCTTGCGGCGTCGGGCGCAGAGACCTCGGCGGCTGTGCATTGACCCGCTTGAGTTGGACTGTCCGACAGCATCAGGGCAGCAAATCGGCTTCGCGCTTTGACAAGCCCATGCTCATTTCGCACTTCGCATGACAAAGCGGCAAAGCCCGCCGGCGTCGAGGGCCGACATCCGGTTCACGGACCACGGCGGGATCCCGGTCACGCGGCCAGTGTCTGCAACTTGGACCGCCTAATTGCCTGGAATTTGATTTTCGCTTCGGTCCCTTTACTCGACGAGCGAATTTCGAATTCGCCCCTGAGTTGATTGGTCAGTTCTCGCACCAAAACCAATCCCCTTCCGGAACCAAAATCTCCATTCCGCAAACCGACCCCGTCGTCAGAAACGCAAAGCTGACAATCTGATCCCGAGACCGTGAGTGTCAGGGTGATCGAGCCGGGGCGCGAATTCGGAAAGGCATATTTCATCGAATTGGTAACAAGCTCATTCACAATGAGGCCAAGCGGCAAGGCTTCCGCGACCGTGAGATCAACGTTTTGAACCTGCTGTTCGAGCCGTATGTCACTTCTCATTCCCTGGCTATTTTTGATAGCCTCAAAGATTTCTCTTAAAAAGCGGGTGCTATCAAGGGTGATGGCACCATCGACGTTGTTGCAAAGCTGCCGGTGAAGCCGCGCAAAAATAAGGATTTGTTCCACCGTTTCATCGAGCGCGGTTCTTGCTCCTGAGTCTCGCACGTCAGAGGCTCTCAATCGGATGAGCGACGCAGCAGCCTGAAAATTGTTGGCAACACGATGGGTCATCTCGTTCAGCATCAGTCGGCTGTGCTCCTCGTGTTGTTTTGCGAGGGAGGCAGTCTCCTGCTCGGCGATGATCGACGCCACCATCCTTGCGAGCGCCGAAACGCTGATCGCGCCGATAACGGCGTACGCTTCGATTGCGATGAGATCGCCAGCGTACTGAATCCGTAAAGAACGATAAGGCTCGAAGAAAAGAAAAGACAAGGCCGAGCTGATAGCGATGGCAAGGAAGCCGTTGACGCGGCCGAAAGCTAACGCGCAGCAGGCAGATGCGATGTAGCATAGGAGGAAGGGTTCGCCAGGCACTTCGACAGCCACGGGCAACTGTATCAACGCTGCCGATGTGATGATCGCTCCCGTAATCATGAGCCGTAGAGACATCGGCCACGAATTTGATTTAATAAGCCACGCAACCATTAAATCACCATCTTAGAGAGAGAGCCAAAGCATCAGAAGGCGAAATTATGGCTGTATTGCGAATTCGAGCTGAGCGTTGTTTTGCGTGCTATTCCGATTTTCGTTGAAGGAGTGCTCAAGTTTATCGGCGTCGTCAATTTTTCATGAGTTTCGATTTAACATTTCTTGGTTTATCGCGCGAATAATAGAAAAGTCGACCTACGAATGGTGCCGATGCCTGCATTATCGGCGCACAAACCGCACGGCTCGCCGCACACCGAGCCTGCTGCCGCGTTGGCGGGGCACCGCGTTCCTCGGAAATGGAAGACGTCAGCGGTGAGAATGCGGACGCATGCGCCATCGATCACGGCACAATAAAAATCGCGCTGCAAAGGCGACGCTTGCGCCTGGGGATCTGGAGAGCCGGATCTGCCTGATGTGAGGTCTGTAATGTCGACGTCAGCCCCTCTGCCGCTGCTGACGGTCATGAACGGTCCGGATGCGGCGCCGGACCTATGCCCCAAGCGCTGCGATTTCCGCAACGAGCGGTTCTGCGACGTCGAGCCCATCCCGGCGCGAGGCCGCGCGGATCCGATATCGCCGCGCTCCCGGCAGGCGCGCGCCTTCCTGCGCTTCGATCATGCGAGCGAGCACTGCGAAACGCTCAAGGGCGTTGTCGGAGAAGACGAGCGGGTCGATGGCGATCAGGAGTTGGCCGGTCGCAGGCGGTTCGCCGATGTCATCGAGGAAGGACGTCGCTTCCGAAGCGAAGCGCGAACCGGTCAACCCAGCGGCCAGAAGCTCCACCATGAGCGCGAGCGCCACGCCCTTTGCGTCGCCGAGCGGGGCCATGGTGCCAGCCAGCGCGGCTGCCGGGTCTGTCGTCGGGCGGCCTTCGGCATCCATGGCCCAGTCCGGCGGGATCGCCTCGCCCTTGCGCTTGGCCGCGATGATGTTGCCGCGCGCCACCTTCGACAGCGACATGTCGACGACGATGGGATCGCCGGCCGGCAGCGGACAGCCAAAGGCGAGCGGGTTTGTGCCGAAAAGCGGGGTTCGCCCGCCCCAGGGCGCCATCGCGGCGGGGGCGTTGGCAAACAGCAGCGAGACGATACCGTTTCGGGCGAGGGCTTCGACGGGAAGCCCCGCCGCGCCGCAATGATGCGAATGCGTAACGCCTGCCAGCGCGATGCCGTGCGTGCGGGCGAGCGGCACGAGCCGCTCGACGGCGAATTCCAGCGCGGGATAGGCGAAGCCGTAACCGGCGTCGATGAGAAGCGCCGCAGGGCGCGTGAGCGTTGCGGAAGGCACCGCGTCGCCCTTCACTTTTCCCGACTTCAACTGCGCCGCGTAGGTCGGCACGCGCACCAGCCCGTGCCCCTTGAGGCCATCCGCCTCCGCGGCAACGAGCGCGCGCGCGGTGCTGGCGGCATTGGATGCATTCGCGCCCGAGCGTTGCAGGGCCTGGGCGGTCAGCTCTTCCGCCTCGTCGATGGTCAAGATCGGCATTATCGGCTCCGAATGCGTCAGGCTTCGGCAAGATGGCGGCGGACATTGGCGACGGTCAATTCCGACACGCGCCGGTTTGCCTCCGCCGTAAGCCCCGCGATATGCGGCGTTAGAACAAGGTTTGGCAAGCCCTCGAAGCGCTCTGCGTAGCCTTGCGGAAACGGCTCCGCGTCGAACACGTCGAGCGCCGCGCCGCCAAGCCGTCCTTCGCGAAGGGCGCGGGCCAGCGCGCGCTCGTCCGCCACGCCGCCGCGCGCCGTGTTGATGAGGATCGCGCCGGGCTTCATGCGGCCAAGCGCGCGCTCGTCGATGAGGCCGCGCGTGGCATCCGTCAGCGGCACGTGAAGCGATAGGATGTCCGACGCGGCGAGCAGCGCGTCGAGGCCCAGCGGCTCCACGCGGCCGAAATCCTGCGTCCATGCCGCATCGTCATTGGCGACGAAAGGATCGTGAGCCGCGACAGTCATGCCGAGAGCCGCCGCACGTCGCGCCACGTGCCGCGCAATCGCGCCGAAGCCGACAAGGCCGAGACGCTTGCCGTAAACCTCGCCGCCGTTCATCAGCGCCTGACGCGGCCAGCCGCCTTTCGCCAGTTCCGCGCTCGCTCCGAACGCGCCGCGCATGAGCAGCAGCGCCGCCGCGATCACATATTCCGCCACGGAAATGTCGTTCGCGCCGCTTGCCGGATAAACGGCGATGCCGCGCGCCTTGCATGCGGCGGTGTCGATGTTGTCGAGGCCGACACCGAGACGGCCAATACATTTGAGCCGCGCCGCCGCATCGAGGAGCGCGCCCTTCACCTGTGTGCGGTTGCGCACGATGAGCGCGTCCGCGTCGGCAACCTCGGCGAAGAGCGCGTCGCGCTTGTCGACCAGTTCGGGATCGTAGACGACCTCCACGCCGGGCAACCCGGCGCGCAGCATGTCCTCGTCCATGAACTCCGTCACCACAACTTTCATGGGTTCTCCCGATCCTCCGGGCGCGCTCGCTGCTTTCGCATGCGTGCGCCCGGCCGAGGTTCGGCCTATCGCGCGTCAGGCGCTGCGATAAAGCTTGGTGATGACGAACTCGCGGTGGCCGAGTGCTTCCGCCGCCGTGAGCCGCCCGTTCGCCGTGCGCACGATCATGTCGATGAGCGAGTCGCCCGCCTGACTGATGGTGATCTCGCGCCGCAGAACGCCCGACACGTCCACGTCGATATGCTCGCCCATGGTGCGGATCGTGCGCGGATTGCCGCTGATCTTGATGACCGGCAGGATCGGGTTGCCGATGACGTTGCCCTGACCCGTCGGAAAGGTGTGGACCACGTAGCCCGCAGCCGCCATCAGCGTCACGCACTCGGCCGCTGCCGAGGATGAGTCCATGAAGTAGAGGCCGGGGCCTTTCGCGGGAGCCTCGGCGGGCTCAAGCGCGTCGAGGAACTTGGAATTGTGGCCGATCTTTTCGAGGTTGCCGAGCGCCTTCTCTTCGATGGTCGTGAGGCCGCCCGCGATGTTGCCCTTGGTGGGCTGGCTGTCGGAAAGGTCGTTCGTCTTGTGCGCTTCGATCACGTCTTCCTGATACGCCTTCCACATGGCATACCACTTCTCGCCGATCTCGGGCGTCGCGGCGCGCTCGCGGGCCAGATGCTCCGCGCCGGTGATTTCGGTCGTTTCGCCGAAGACGCCATAGATGCCGAGCGGGATCAGCTTGTCATACATGTTGCCCACTGCGGGGCAGGAGGAAAGGCCCGTCGTCGTGTCGGACTCGCCGCACTTCGTCGAAACCCAAAGCTCGGAAATCGGGGCTTCCTCGCGCGGCAGCTCGGTCGCCCACTGCACGAACTTCTTCGCCGCGTAGCTCGCCTTCGCGACGGTCGCTATGTCGCCGTGGCCCTCGATGCCGAAGCCGACGACGGGCTTGCCCGTTTTCGCGATGCCTTCGACGACGCGGTTCGTCCACTGGTCCTCGATGCCGATCACGACGACGGCGGCGACGTTCGGATTGGAGCCTGTGCCGATCAGCGTGCGGAAGAAGAGTTCGAGGTCTTCGCCGAACTGGAGGCGGCCATAGGCGTGGGGCAGCGCCAGCGTGCCCTTGACCTGCGCCGCAACGGCTTCGGAAGCCGCATTGGAAAGGTCGTCGAGCGGCAGGATGACGACGTGATTACGAACGCCGACGCGGCCGTTTTCGCGCCGCCAGCCCGTGAAGGTGGCCTTCGCGTAGTCCTGCGAGGCCCGTTTCCCGGAAAGCGCCGGTGTGAAGAACTGATCCGGGGCGCCGCCGACGAACGGGCTTTGCTTGCCTTGCACTATGCTCATCGTGGCGTCCTTACCAGCGCTTGGTCTTGAGATTGTGGATGTGGACGTGTTCGCCCTTGGCGACGTCCTTCACGATGCGGCCCACGTCCTGACCGTATTTGATGGCCGTTTCGCCCGCTTTCAGATCCCTGAGCGCGACCTTGTGGCCGATCGGGATGTCCTGTTTCACCAGCACCTGAAAGGGCGCGTCGGTCTCGGTGATCACGCCGAACGCGGTCGTGCCTGCGCTCAGCCCCTCGATCACCGCAACGGCCACGTTATCCGCCGGATTGTGGGCGAGGACATGCGGAATGCTGCCCCCATCCCGTTTCGCGGGTTCGCTCATATCTGATTTTCCTTAGTCATTTCTCACGCTTGTATACGATATCGCCGATGCAATGAAGACGCCCCGCCAAGCTTATGCGCCGGCGGGGCGCACGACAGTCGCAATTTTCGGTTACCGTCAGTCTGCCTCGCCTCGCTCTATCCGAGCGCGCAGCGGTCTCAGCTCCCGGGCAGGTGATGGATGTCGTCGAAGAAGACGTCCTTCCAGCTGGCGGGCTTCGCCGAGATCGCGCCCGTCGAATACATGAAGTCCGCATAATCGACGATCTTCTTGGGCGTCAGCGTCCATTCGTTTTCGGGCTTCGTAATCAGCTCTGCCGCCTGCTCCGGCGTCAGCTTCGATTTTTCGGCCTTGACCCAGATCTCGGCGGCCTTCAGAGGCTCGGCCTTGATGAACGAAATGGCCTCCTCAAGCGCGGCGAGAAACGCCTTGATCACCTTGGGGTTTTCGTCGTGGAACTTCGACGTCGCCCAGACCGAATTGTAGGTGTGCGGGCCGCCGAGCACTTCGTAGCTGTCGAGCACCTTGTGGACGCGTGGATCGGCAAGCTCGTCATAGGCGAACGGTGCGGCGGTGAAGTGCCCCGTAACCTCCGATTTTCCGCTCAGAAGCGCCGCCTGACCGTCCGGGTGGCCGAGCGAGATCGTGATCGAGTCGAGCTTGTTCGCCTGACCCTTGCCGAACGCCTTCTCGGCGGCAATCTGCAACGTCACCGCCTGAATCGAGGATTTCACGGCGGGCAGCGCGATCTTGTCCTTTTCCGTGAAGTCCTTGATGGTCTTAACGTTCGGGTTGTTGGTGTTGAGAATGATCGGCATCGCGTTGAAGGACGTGACGCCCTTCACCTTGAAATTGTTCTGCGTCTTGCCCCAGATCGTCAGGAGAGGCCCCACTCCGCCCGATGCGAAATCGAGGTTGCCGGACAGGATCGCCTCGTTCATGCCCGAGCCGCCGGTGAAGCGCAGCCACTCGACCGACACATCGAGGCCGAGTTCCTTCGCGTGCTTTTCGATAAGTTTCTGCTCTTCGAGAAGCACCAGCGGCAGATAGGAAATGCCGAACTGCTTCGCGATGCGGACGGTGCCGGTTTCGGCGTTCGCCTGTGGCGTCGCCGTTGCTAGAAACAGGAACCCGGCGACGGCAGCCGCCAAACTTCGGAACAGGTTCTTCATGATCTTTTCCCCTCTATCGCGAGCGACGGCTCGCGCAAATTTTCACGCCGTCCCACAAGGCAAGCGCTGCGCCGAACAAGCGGCGGCTCGCGTCGCGACCGACACGGATTCAAGACTGCATGCCCCAACGCCGCACGGTCCTTTCCTCAAGCGTGCGGAAGATCAGCCCTTCCACCGCAAGCCCGATCAGGATCACCGTGAAAAGCCCGGCGAAGACGTTCGCGATTTCGAGCTGGTTCTTGTTCTCGAAGATGAACCAGCCGAGACCGCCGCTTCCCGAACTGACGCCGAACACGAGTTCCGCCGCGATCAGCGTGCGCCATGCGAAGGCCCAGCCCACCTTGAGGCCCGTGATGAGGCTTGGCAGCGCCGCAGGAATGAGGATCTGGCGCACTGTCGCGAACAGGCCGAGGCCGTAGTTCCGTCCGACCATGCGCAGCGTCGGCGATACGGACTTGAAGCCCGAATTCGCATTCAGCGCGACAGGCCAGAGTACCGAATGGACGAGAACGAAAACGATGCTCTGCGTGCCCAACCCGAACCAGATCAGCGCCAGCGGCAAGAGCGCGATGGCGGGCAGCGGATTGAACATCGCGGTGAGCGTTTCGAGCAGGTCGTCGCCGACGCGCGTAACGAGAGCGAGAACGGTGATGGCCGCGGCGATCAGAATGCCGAGGCTGTAGCCCGTCAGCAGCACCTTGAGCGATGACCAGACGCGCGCGGGCAACGTGCCGTCCTCGATGCAGTCGGCGAAGGCCGTAACGGTCTGGAAAAAGGTCGGGAAAAGCAGGTCGTTGTTGAGCTGGCGCGCGTACAGCTCCCATGCCGTGGCGAGCAGAACGAGGATGACGCTCTTCCGGAAGACGCCGCTCATCCACAGCCGCGCGGCAAACGAAATTCGCTTTTCGGTCGGGCCGATGGCGGACGTCGCCTTTGTCTCGAAGAAGACGTCGGGGCGCTCCACGGCGCCGGTCACGGGCTCAGACATGCGCGGGTGCGTGTGCGGCCGCGCCGTCACCGTCCGAGAAGAGAATATCGTGGATCATCGTTTCGAGCCCCGCGTCGGAAACGCCGTCGCCACGCGAGCCGATCTCCGCCTTGACCTGTCCCGGCAGCGCGGACAGGAGCAGAATGCGGTTGCCGAGCTTGACGGCCTCGCTGATGGAGTGCGTGACAAACAGGAGTGTGACCCGCGTGTCGTTCCAGAGCCGCAGCAACTCGTCCTGCATCCGGTCGCGGGTCAGGGCGTCGAGGGCCGCAAACGGCTCGTCCATCAGCAGAATGTCCGGCTCCATCGCCATTCCCCGCGCGATGGCCACGCGCTGTTTCATACCGCCCGAGAGCGTATGCGGATAGGCATTTGCAAACTTGTCGAGCTTGACCTTCTCGATGTAGTACGCGGCGCGGTCTTCGGCTTCGGCGCGGGAGAACTTGCCCGTGGCGCGCAACGGAAAAAGGATGTTCTCGCGGACCGTTTTCCACGGCGCGAGCTGATCGAACTCCTGAAACACCATCATCCGGTCGGGGCCCGGTTTCCGGATCTTCTGACCGTTGAGAAGAATTTCGCCTTCGGTAGGCCGGATGAAACCGCCCACTGCCTTCAGCAGCGTCGATTTTCCGCAACCCGAAGGGCCGAGCAGGATGTAACGGTCCGATTTGAAGACGTTGAAATCCACGCGATAGGTGGCGGTCACGATGCGGTCGCGCGTCTTGTATTGAAGCGTTACGCCATCGAGCGTCAGAAAAGGCGCACCCTCCGTGCTTCGTCGGGGCGCACTCACCGGTTCGCCGACAAAATCGGGCTGGCTCGGTCTTGAGAAAAACATCGTATGGCTCGGCCGGTTTGCGGTTTCGCCAAATTATTCTTTGAAGGTACGGAAAGTGTCAAACAAGCGGCGCAGTGTATACATTCCCCGGCAAGTATTATATCGGGAAAAGATGCCGCTCGCTTTCCTCGTTTGCAGGTTGAATTTTGCGTCAGCCCCACGATGCGCGGCATCTGCATTCTTTAGGGATCGCCCGCGAATTTTGCGGCCCGGATCAGCCTGCCTCGATCGGCGTCGCTGACGGCGCGGCGCGCCGGACGTCAACGGTCACATCGACACATTCGCGGCGATGGCGAGGTTGCGAAAGGCTTCAGAGCCGCCGCGCGTCAGATCCTTGCCGATCATCGTCTCCCCATCGAGCGCGCGTATGCCGCCTTCCCTTGCACCGGCGATCAGGTTCATTGTGATCATGGCGTAGCCCTGCTCGGCGCTTGAAACGCCGATGCCGACCGAAGTCCCGTCGATGGAGTTGGCGATCACGCTCACCGTGCCGAGCCGCCACGCGTTGCCGATGCGAAGGCCGAAGCGCCCGCGACCGCTGACAAGGTTGTTCGTGACGAGGCCGTCACCTTCGACCCAGATGGCGGCTTTCGCACAGGAGGACGCGCGATTGCCGGTGACGAGCAGGCCCGAGCCCCCGCAATAGAGGCCGTCGCCGTCGCTCGAAAGAACTTCGCACTCTGCCACGGTCAGATTGCGGCATTCGCGCGCGACGAGGCCCTGATTGATGAAGGACAGACCGCGCAGGGTCACGCTCTCTTTGCCGACGCACTCGAATGCCGGGCGGCCGGGTGGTGCGACGATCACGCTTAGGCCCGACGTTCCGATGAGCGTTGCCCTGGCCGGGAGCTGGACGCCCGACACACGATAACGTCCCGCCGGCACGAGGATCGGCTGCCCCGCTTCGGCAAGGGCGTCGATGGCCTTTTGCAGCGCGGACGTCTGATCCGCTTCACCGTTCGCGATGACGCCGAAATCGGAGAGCGCCCTGCCGGACCGCTCCGCGACGGCGACAGCCGCTTCAGCCGCGCTCGCACCGAACAGGGCCGCCGCTCCGCCCAAGCCTATGAAATGTCTGCGATCCATCGCGGTATCGTCTCCTGCCTTGGCGTGCCGTTTGCCTCTTCGCGCTTAGCACGGCTTCGGCGGCGGCCTGAACGAGAATTCGGGCGGCATCCACGGCTTGCGTCATCGTTATGCGGGAGCGCAGCGAAGGATCACCCAGAACCGGCATATGAATGAACGCGGCCAGCGGCCCGCCATCGCCCTCGCGCGCAAGGCTTCGGTAGTAAAGTGCGTTGCAAAGATAACGGCCGGCGTTTCGCGACAGTTCCGCTGGAACGTTCGCCCGGCGCAAGGCGCGTATGAGGTGAAGCGGAGCGAGCGTCGGCGCGAGGAGTGGCTTGCCCGCCCGCACGAGCGGCATCGGCGGCGCGATCCGGCCATGGGCATCCGGTCGCTGGCCGCACATGTTCACTGCGCGGGACTCGATCTCGAAGGCCGTGGCGCGCCTCGAAACGCCAAAATGAAGCACAGCATCGGGCGCGAAAGCGGCGACGGCGCTGCTTGCGGCCTTATGAGCGCTCTCCCAGGTCACGGGAAGAACCGCGGTTGAAACCTCGATCCCGTTTGCGCGGAATGGGGCTTGCGTCGCAAGGAGGCGCACGAGCGTTTCCGACGCGTTATGCGGCACGCCGGGAAAAGGGCCGAAGCCGGTCACGAGCACGCGGATGGGATACGCGCGTTTCATTGGCTCAACCGCGCCCGAAAATCAGGGCGGTAACCTCGTCGGCGGCGACGGACGGCGGTTTGACGCCGCTGCGTACCTCGCTTTCGAGCGCGGCGATTTTCGCGGTAGCCGCTTCGTTCGCAAGAAATGCCTGCCGGATCTGCTCCTCGATCATCGCGTGCATCCAGCGCACGTCCTGATCGCGGCGCTTGGACGTGAATTCCCCCGTCGCTTCGAGGGTTGCGCGATGGGTGAGCACATTCGTCCACAAATCGTCGAGGCCGATGCCATCGCGCGAGGAGATCGTAATGACGGGCGGTTTCCACGTTGCGCTTGCGGGGGTGAGGATGTGGAGGGCGGCGCGATAATCTCCGGCGGCGCGGCGCGCGGCGTACTCGTTACCGCTATCGGCCTTGGTAATCGCGATCATGTCGGCGAGCTCCATCACGCCTTTCTTGATGCCCTGCAATTCGTCGCCGCCGCCCGCGATCATCAGCAGAAGGAAGAAATCAACCATGCCGGCGACGGTGACCTCCGACTGCCCGACGCCGACCGTCTCGACAAGGATCACGTCGAAGCCTGCCGCCTCGCAAAGAAGGATCGTTTCGCGCGTTGTACGCGCCACGCCGCCGAGCGTTCCCGAGGATGGGGAGGGGCGAATGAATGCGTTCTCTTCTGCGGCGAGCGATGCCATGCGGGTCTTGTCGCCGAGGATCGCGCCGCCCGACCGCGTCGAGGACGGATCGACCGCGAGCACGGCCACGCGGTGCCCCTTCCGCACAAGCAGCGTTCCCAGCGCGTCGATCATGGTCGACTTGCCCGCGCCGGGCACGCCGGTTATGCCCACGCGGAGCGCGCGCCCTGCCGCATCGTTCAGTGTCGTCAGCAAAAGCCGCGCCTTCACGCGGTGCGCGGGTTTTCGGCTCTCGATCAGGGTGATGGCGCGCGCGACGGACACGCGATTGCCGGAGCGAACGCCCCGCGCAAGTTCTTCGACGTCTTTGTGATCCGCATGCGGAAGCGATTCAGCGCTCATGGGAAAAGGCTTAGAAGAACCGCGTCCGAGAGACAAGATGTGCGCGGTCCAAAAAAGGTTAACGGGCGGTCTCGAATTGCGAAACAGTTTTCCACTTCGTATGATGGCGCGAACAGAAGCGCGAGGCACGATGATCGACGAGTCCGATATTGCGACGCTGAACCGGCGCCTGACGCTTCTCGAAGAAGACGCGAAGGGCGAAAAAGCCGTGTCCCGCCACATCCTGCGCAAGGTGACGGATAATGAAAACGCGCTCCTCGAGGTCAAGGCGGAACTCGGCGACATCCGGAAAGAAGTGTCGGCGCTGAGAAGCGAGATCGTCGCGCTTCGCTCGGATCTCCCGGGCATCGTGGCAACCTGTGTGACGGCGATCATTCGCGAGGAGTTGTCGCGCGGGCATTGACACCCCTGTGAATGACAAGGGGATGCAGGAAGCGCATCCCCCTCGGATTACATCGCGCGCGGCTGTTGTCTGCCCGTGCCGCTCTCCTTTTGAGGAAAGGCGGCGGCCCTATCGCGATCGCCGTCATTCCGGTACTCGTCGGCGCGCGCTTTAATGTCGACCGGGTGATGGCGCCGCATGATGCGTTCCGCTTCGTCGGCCTTGTCCTCATGGACGCGGAGTGAGACAAGCGTGCCGCCGCGTTTCAGCGATTCGGCGTAAACTTCGGCTTCGTCTTCCGAAATGCCGTAGGCGACCAGCCCGCCGAGAAGACCGCCCGCTACCGCGCCCGTCGCCGCGCCTGCCAGCGTCGTTGCCAGGACGCCCGCCGCAACGAGCGGGCCGATGCCCGGTATGGCCACAAGGCCCAGTGAAGCGAGCATGCCTGCCCCTGCGCCTGCAACGCCACCAAGCGTTGCACCTGTGGCGGCGGCATCTCCCTCCTCGTTCTCCTCTATTGCGTGGAAAGCCTCATCAGCCTTCGGATTGGTGCCGATGATGCTGATTTCATCGCGGTGAAAATCGGCCGCCTCAAGCTCTTTTATGGCGCAACCGGCGCTTTCGTAGGTATCGTAGACGTGAGTTATGCTGACAGTCATGACATGTCTTCCGCATTGAGTGGCGCTTCATCTCTCTTGTCAGGAAAAGGCATGCGGGTATGCGCGTGTTCCGGCCGGGGCAAGGGAAAGCTTCCGGCAAGCCACTCGTGCCAACTTGAGCTTGCAAATGCTGGGCGGCGGTCCTATTTTAGCGACCTTCCAAC
Organism: Rhodomicrobium sp.; assembly: GCF_047605405.1. Classification (NCBI taxonomy): domain Bacteria; kingdom Pseudomonadati; phylum Pseudomonadota; class Alphaproteobacteria; order Hyphomicrobiales; family Hyphomicrobiaceae; genus Rhodomicrobium; species Rhodomicrobium sp. The sequence goes on from NZ_JASGFR010000003.1 coordinate 103,441, forward strand.
ATTTGAGGTGTTCATGGCACGCGTCACCGTAGAAGATTGCGTTGATAAGGTATCGAATCGCTTCGAACTTGTGCTTCTCGCTGCGCACAGGGCAAGGGCGGTGTCGGCCGGCGCGCCTATCACGATCGATCGCGACAACGACAAGAATCCGGTGGTGGCGCTTCGCGAAATCGCCGATCAGACCGTTTCGCCGGAAGATCTCAAGGAAGACCTGATCCACTCGCTGCAATCCCATGTCGAGGTCGACGAGCCGGAAGCCGAGGCTGCGCCGTCGCTGCCGAGTTCGCGGCAGGTCAACGTGCTCGGCCCGGACGATCAGTTCGCCGATCAGCAGATCGACCGCATCACCGAGGAAGAGCTTCTCCAGGGGCTCGCGCGCAGCATTCCGGCCGAGGCCGCGAGCGGCGGGCGCTCGAAGGGGTAAATTCGCTGTTCACGGCGCTGCGTCACGCTTGGTTAAGTTCGGAATTTCACTTATTCTCGTGGCGTAAATAAAGAACAACAGACAGTCGAGGCCGTGCAGCTTGAAACTCGAACGAGATCGCAACCGCCCGCAATCATGCGGCAGTACGATCTCGTGGAAAAGGTGCTGAGCTACAATCCCAAGGCGAATGAGGCTCTCCTTAATCGCGCCTATGTCTATGCCATGCAGGCGCACGGCCAGCAGAAGCGCGCTTCGGGCGATCCGTATTTTTCCCATCCTCTGGCGGTTGCCGCTATCCTGACCGGGCTCAAGCTCGACGACGAGACGATTGCGACCGCCCTTCTTCACGACACGATTGAAGACACGCAGGCCACAAAGGACGAGATCGAGAAGCTTTTCGGTCCGAACATCGCCGCGCTCGTGGACGGTCTCACCAAGATCGAAAAGCTGAACCTCGTCTCCAAGAAGACGCAGCAGGCCGAAAATTTCCGCAAGCTCCTGATCGCCATTTCGAGCGACGTGCGCGTGCTGCTCGTCAAGCTCGCGGACCGGCTGCACAACATGCGCACGCTCGAGCACATGAAGCCCGAGAAGCGCCGCCTCATCGCCCAGGAGACGATGGATATCTATGCGCCGCTCGCCGGCCGCATGGGCATCCAGGAAATCCGCGACGAGCTGGAGGAACTGTCCTTCCGCTGGCTGCATCCGGCGGCTTACGAAACGCTGATGTCCCGCCTCAACGTGCTGCGCGAGCAAAATCGCGGGCTGACCGAGGAAATCGCGAGCGAACTCAGGACCAAGCTCGAAGCGCAGGCCATCAAGGCGGACGTTACCAGCCGCGAGAAGAAGCCTTATTCGATCTGGCTCAAGATGCAGAACAAGCAGATCGGGCTTGAGCAACTGTCCGATGTGTACGGCTTCCGCGTCATCGTGCCGGAGGTGCAGGATTGTTATACGGCGCTCGGCGTCGTGCATCGCACCTGGCGCGTCGTGCCGGGCCGCTTCAAGGATTACATCTCGACGCCGAAGCATAACGATTACAAATCGATCCACACCACCATCGTCGGGCCGCGTCACCAGCGCGTGGAACTGCAAATCCGCACCGCCGAGATGCATCAGATCGCGGAATATGGCGTTGCCGCGCATTCGGGCTACAAGCTCGCCGCGCTGGCGAAGCTGCACGGCGACGAGCAGGCTGCGCAAGGCCCGCAGCCAAGCGAGAGCATGGCCTATCAGTGGCTCCGCAAGCTCGTCGACAACCTCCTCGAAGGCGACAACCCGGAAGAATTCCTGGAGCATACGAAGCTCGAACTCTTCCTCGATCAGGTATTCTGCTTCACACCGAAGGGCCGCCTCATCGCCTTGCCCCGCGGGGCAAATGGCATCGACTTCGCCTATGCGGTTCACACGCATATCGGCAATCATTGCGTCGGCGTGAAGATCAACGGCCGGCATATGCCGCTTTTGACCGAGTTGAAGAACGGCGACGAGGTGGAGATCATCCTTTCGGAGGCGCAGACACCGCCCGCCGCATGGGAAAATGCCGTCATGACCGGCAAGGCGCGCTCCGCCATCCGCCGCGCCACGCGGGAGGCCGTGCGAAAGCAGTATCTCGCCCTCGGCCGCGACATCATGAAAGCCGCGCTGGAGCGTGCCGACAAGGCGCCGGACACCGAATTGTCGCCCATCCTGCCGCGCTTTGCGTTGAAGACGGCGGAAGATCTGCTGACGGCCATCGGTCAGGGCGAGATCGCGGCGGACGAGGTGCTCGGCGCACTCGACCCGAATTTTCGCAGCGATGTGCCCCCGAAGCGCCGCACGATCACGCGCGACGAGGCGGGTTGGTTTAATCTCGGCCGCGTGGCCGGTTTCAAGTTTCGCTGGGCCGGGCTTCTCACCGGCTCGGACCGGGAGTTGCGAAGCAAGGGTGTCCCGCTGCAAAACGCGGACGGTTCGCCCATCGTGAAGCTGGCGGAGGGCGGCGCAGTGCCGGGCGAGCGTATCGTCGGCATTCTCGATCCCGGCAAGGGCATCACGATCTACCCCATCCACTCGGCGAAGCTGCGCGCCTTCGAGGACCAGCTCGACCGCTGGATCGACGTCACATGGGACATCCGGGAAGGCACGACAGAGCTTTACCCCGCCCGCATGCAGGTGACGGCCCTCAACGAGCCGGGAAGCCTCGCCCGCATCGCGAGCGTGATCGGCGCGGCGCGCGCCAATATCGACAAGCTGCAAATGGTCACCCGCGCGCGAGACTATACGGAGATGCTCATCGACATCGAGGTTCTTGACCTCAAGCACCTGACGGATATCGTCAACGGCGTCAAAAACCTGCCTGTGGTCAGCTCTGCGAGCCGCGTGATCGACTGACCCGACATCTCCTTTCAGACCTCTCGAAAGATTTCTCCATGCTCACAGACGATGCCGTGCTCACAGAATTCCGCGACGCTGGCGCGCTGCTCGAAGGCCACTTCATCCTGTCGTCGGGCAACCACTCAACCGCCTATCTCCAATGCGCGCGCGTGCTGATGGACGCGAAGCGCGCCGAGCGGCTCTGCGCGGCGCTCGCCGAGAAAATCCGCGCTGCGGGCCTCGCCGATGGCATCGATCTTGTCGTGTCGCCGGCGATGGGGGGCGTCGTCGTCGGCTACGAGATGGGCCGCCAGCTCGGCCTGCCCGCGATCTTCTTCGAGCGTGTGGAAGGAGCGTTTGCCCTCAGGCGCGGCTTCCGCATCGAGAAGGGGCAGCGCTGCATCATGGTGGAGGATGTCGTCACGACCGGGCTGTCCTCTCGCGAATGCATCGAAGCTGCGGAAGCGGCGGGGGGCACGGTCGTCGCGGCCGCGTCGCTCGTCGACCGCTCGGGCGGACGCGCGAAGCTTCCGGTGCCCTTCGTCCCGCTCATTCGGCTTGACATTCCCATCTTCCCGCCCGATCAAATCCCTGCCTCAGTCAAAGGTATAGCTGCTGTAAAGCCGGGCAGCCGGGGCTTGAAGGTTTAACCGGCGATACCGATTCTGCCAGAGGCGGAAGAGGTTGGCATTCGCGAAGGCGTTTGGCTTTCCAGGCTGGGATTGATGCTTTTCAAACGCAAGGAACCGCTTTCGATCGGCAGACGGGTGCGCAACGCGCTCTGGCCGACGCGTAGCTTCGACCGTTCCATGCGATACATGTTCTATCGCCTCGCCCGCATCAAATCGACGCCGCACAGCATCGCGCTCGGCTGCGCGGCGGGCGTGTTCGCGATCTTCACGCCGTTCTTCGGCTTCCAGATGCTGCTGGCGGCGCTCCTGGCAATCGTGCTGCGCGGTAATATCTTCGCCTCGCAAGTGGGCACGTTCGCCGGCAATCCGATCACCTATCCGCTGATCTGGGTTTCGACCTTCACGCTCGGCAGCGTCTTCCTCGGCAACCCGGCGAACGCCGACCTCAGCCACTTTCAGACCGGCGCGCAGGCGCTCGGCGAAAGCCTGACAAACGGCTCGCCTGACGGTATCGCCACAGCCGTTCAAGGGCTCTGGCCGGTGCTGAAGCCGATGGCGCTCGGCGCGCTGCTCCTCGGCGGCGCCGTTTCGGCGGCCGTCTACGTGTTCATCCGCCGTCTGCTCGAATTGCAGAAGAGCGCGCAGCGCTCCGCTCCGGCAAAGACGGCTGCTTCCCTTCGGTAAGTGAGATCATGTCCGTAAGCTCTCCCGTTCGCCTCGGCCTCAACATCGATCATGTCGCGACACTCAGGAACGCCCGTGGCGGCGCGCGTCCCGATCCCATCGAAGCGGCGCGTCTTGCCGTGACGGCGGGCGCGGATGGCATCACGGCGCATCTGCGCGAGGATCGGCGTCATATCCGCGACGAGGATATCCGCCGCATCAAGGCCGAAATCGCCGCGCCGCTTAACCTTGAGATGGCCGCAACCGAGGAGATGACCGGCATCGCGCTCAAGACGAAGCCGCATGCATGCTGCATCGTTCCCGAGCGGCGTCAGGAGTTGACGACCGAAGGCGGTCTCGACGTCGCGGGCGGCGAAGAGCACCTGCTCCCGGTCGTGGAACGCCTCGTCCAAGGCGGCATCCGCGTGTCGCTTTTCATCGATCCGGAGCCGCGCCAGATCGAGGCCGCCGCCCGCCTGGGTGCGCCGGTGGTCGAACTGCACACCGGCCAGTATTGCGAGGCCTGGATCGCGCGCGAAGAGGCGACCGCGCGTGCCGAACTCGACCGGCTGGCCAGGGCCGCCACGCTTGCAGCCTCCGTCGGCCTCGAAGTCCATGCGGGGCATGGCCTTGACTTTGAGACCGCGACACATCTCGCCGCCTTCCCCGAGATCCGCGAACTGAACATCGGCCACGTGATCATCGGCGAAGCGGTGTTCATCGGCCTCCCGGAAGCGATCCGCCGCATGCGGGCCGCCATCGCGACGGGCGTCGACAAGCGGCCCGGCGGGCGCGCTCTGGCCCAGCAGCAACAGCAGCAGCAATAGCGACGCGCTCGCCATGATCATCGGCATCGGCAGCGACCTCACCGACATCCGCCGCGTCGAAAAGACCATCGCGCGCTATGGCGAGCGCTTTCTCGATCGCGTCTTCACGGAGACGGAGCGCGCGAAATCCGATGCACGGGCAGCGCGGGCGGCGTCCTACGCCAAACGTTTCGCGGCGAAAGAGGCGTGCGCGAAGGCGCTTGGCACGGGCCTGTCGGAAGGCGTCTTCTGGCGCGACATGGGCGTAACGAACCTTCCGACCGGCGCCCCCACAATGCGGCTCACGGGCGGGGCGGGCAGGCGGCTTGCGGCGCTGCTGCCCGACGGCCACGAGGCGCGCATTCACCTGACCATCACCGACGACTACCCGCTTGCGCAGGCTTTCGTGATCATCGAGGCTCTGCCGAAGGCATAGGGCGATTGCCGCCCCGATCACCTGCCCTGGAAATTCGGCTTTCGTTTTTCGAGGAAGGCATCGATGCCCTCCTCGTAGTCGGCGCTCTCGTAAACCTCGCGTCGCATGTTCTGGATGCGCTCGAAAACCTGCGCCGCCACCGGCTGGAAGTCGGTCAGCACCCGAAGCTGTTCTTTCACCACGGCGATGGCGAGCGGCGCCTTCGTGGCAATGTGCTCCGACAGTTCCAGCGTGAAGGCTTCGATCTCCGCTGACGGCACAAGGTGGTTGATGATGCCCCAGCGCGCGGCGGCTTCCGCCTTTACCGGGCTGGCGGTGAAGAACATTTCCTTGATGAAATTCACCGGGAGCCGGTTGAGGCAGTGCAACAGGCCGGTGGTGTTGTAGGGCAGGCCGAGATTGACCGGCGTGATGGCGAAGGTGGACGTTTCGTCCGCGACGATCATGTCGCAGGACAGGACGAGGTCGAACGCGCCGCCCCAGACCGAACCCTGCACCATGGCGATGACGGCGCCCGGATACGAGCGTATCGCGCGCAGCGCCTGCTCCAGCGGATCGGCATAGCCGAGCGGATCCTGATGCCCGCGCCGCAACTCCTTGATATCATGGCCGGCGGACCAGACCTTGATCCCTCTGTGCCCGCGCACGATCACCACCCGCACCGCCTGCGCCTTGAAGCTGTCGAGCGCGGAGGTGATCGCATCGAGCAGCGCTGAACTCAGCGCGTTGCGCTTGGCTGTGTTGTTGAGCGTGATGGTCCCGATATGACCGGTCACCTCGGTGAGGATGACAGGTTCAGGGGCTTGGGCCGCCGTGTCGAGTGAAGCCTTGATCGTTTCGATTGCCGAAGCGGTTTCGGCTGTCTCGGCCGTGACGCCGGTGCGGCGCTCATCGAACTCGGGTGCGGAAGCAGCAGGAGGGGACGTTTCAGCCACGATCTATCCTTCGCCGGGAGCGTCGGGCGTAAAGGAACGCATCGCCGCTCGGTTATCGATTTCCAGTCACTTTAGAGCGCTTTCGAGCGAAATGTAGCGGGTCGGCGTGAAGAAAAAGCGTCGTCCCAAAACCCCGCTCCGCTTCGAGATTTCTTTTCGGGTTTCTGGAAATCACGAAATCCCCGATCCTCGATCCAAGCGAGTGCGCTGTCGTGCTTCAGACGCTCCGGGACGATCGCCCTGGCCGAATGCGGCTGCGAGGCCGCCTTGCCGGGGCCAGCCCATCAACGATCGCCCGAAACTGAGCGTTACACCGAGACAGAAACCCTTATAGGCGCCCGCCGCCTGGACCACCGAGGATTTTGTAGGAATTGCCGTGAGCGTGAGATGGTGGAGGGGGTTGGATTCGAACCAACGTAGGCTTAGCCAACGGATTTACAGTCCGTCCCCTTTAGCCACTCGGGCACCCCTCCGGGAGAATTACCGCGCCGTTCCTCACACAACATACCGTCGCTTTTGCAACGGAAGCCCGGATCACCGCTCGGTTCGGGGTTCATAGCATCACACTTCGCGCGATGCAACGATGGAAGACGCGAACTTTCCACACGGAAGACAATTTTTGACGCGCTCGTTTTCGACCATTCCCGGGAAAAACACGTTCTGTCGCGGCCAACAGCGAGCGGGCCGCGACAGGCTCAAGGTGGCCGTTCGTCAGAACGCGGTCAGCGCCACATTCGTATGCTCGACATGGGGCGGCTGGGCGAAGAACGGCCCCGCGAGTTTGCGCCACTCCTGAAAATTCTCCGAGCTGCGGAAATGCACGATGTGGTCGTCGAGCGTCTCCCACCGGATGACGAGGCGATATTTCGACGGGGCTTCGATCGTGCGCTGAAGCTCAAGGCCAAGGCAGCCCTTCGAGCGCTGGAAGAACGGCGCGGCTTCCCTCACCGCCGCCTCGAACGCCGCTTCTTCGCCCTCTTTCACCAGAATTTCGCAAATTTCGTAGACCATTACCTTCCCCTCAAACGGTGCGCCGACGTCAGGACGCACCTCATCATTGCCCGCGCGCAGGCGCCGCTACTTCACCTTCTCGCCAGGATATACACCCCAAAGGCTCTTCTGCGGCAAATATCCCTTCTGCCTGCTCGCATAGACCTCGCAATCCTCGCCATCGCATTGCGCGATATCGACGATTGCGCCCGGCTCGATCTGCGCGACGAGTGTGCCGCCGCCGCGCGACGAAGTCAGCCGAAACAGCATGCGATCCTTCACCCACGGCGCGACAACCGCCGTGCGCCGCGCGCTCGTCAGCGCCGCATTGACCCAGCCCGTGCCGCCTTCCGAATCGCGCACTTGCCGCCAATTCTCGAACTCGCCGATCACCTCGACCGGCAATCCCGCGCGGCGAAACACCCACGCGATCTGATAATCGCCGCCGGGGCCGACGCGCGCGTTCACCTCGCTCGCCTTCAGACTGACGAAGCGCGGCAAAGGCAGGCCGGTGACCGGCCCGGCATTGCGTTGCCCCGCCTCCTGAGCTAACGATGCACCGGAAGAAAACGAGAACGCGACTAATATGCCGCAAATGATCCGAAGCTTTGTCATCGCGGGCCGTATCTGTTAGATAACGGGATCGAGATTGCGTTGCACCTGTCCATCAAGGCCAAGCCGGCCATGTCGAGCCCCCTATGACCGCACAAAACGTTAAAGTCGTCGTCACCCGCAAACTTCCCGAGCTTGTCGAGGCCCGCATGCGCGAGCTTTTCGACGTGACGCTCAATGCCTCCGACGCACCGATGACGCGGGACCAGCTCGCGGCGGCGATGCGAACGGCAACCGTGCTCGTTCCTACCGTAACCGACCGGATTGACAAGACGCTTCTTTCATCGGCGGGCCCTCAACTGAAGCTGATCGCCAACTACGGCACGGGCGTCGACAACATAGACCTCGAAACGGCGCGCAATCGTGGCATCATCGTCACCAATACGCCGGGTATCCTTACCGAAGATACAGCGGACATGACGATGGCGCTGATCCTCTCCGTGCCGCGCCGCCTCGTGGAAGGGGCCGACTATCTGCAGGACGGCAAGGAGTGGCACGGCTGGTCGCCGACGTGGATGCTCGGCCACCGCATCTGGGGCAAGAAGCTCGGCATCATCGGCATGGGCCGCATCGGCCGCGCCGTCGCGCGCCGCGCCAAGGCATTCGGCCTGTCGATCAACTATCATAACCGCCGCCGCGTGCCCGGCGCGGTGGAAGCCGAACTCGGTGCGACCTATTGGGAAAGCCTCGATCAGATGCTCGCCCACATGGACATCATTTCCGTGAACTGCCCGCATACGCCCGCGACGTTCCATCTGCTTTCGGCGCGCCGCCTCAAGCTCTTGAAGCCAACGGCCTATATCGTCAACACGGCGCGTGGCGAAGTCATCGACGAGAACGCGCTGTCGCGCATGGTCGAAGCGGGTGAGGTGGCAGGCGCCGGCCTCGACGTGTTCGAGAACGAGCCGGCGATCAATCCGAAGCTGCTGCGCAATCCGAAGGTCGTGGTTCTGCCGCATCTCGGTTCCGCGACCATCGAGGGGCGCCTCGACATGGGCGAGAAGGTTATCATCAATATCCGCACCTTCCTCGACGGCCACAATCCGCCGGATCGCGTGCACGCCGCGATGTTCTGATCGCGGCCGCGCAGTTGTATTCAGCCATTCCGGCCCCGTTCGAAAGGGTTCTCGAACGGGGCCGATCTTCATGGAGACGTCCCGTGGCGTCGCAGCAAGGCACGGCCGATTACATCATCGAGCAGATCCAGGAAGCGGGCCGTGTGGCCGCCCGCAAGATGTTCGGCGAGTACGCGATTTATTGCGACGGCAAGACGGTCGCGTTTGTGTGTGACGACCAGCTTTATGTGAAGCCCACCGCAGCCGGGCGCGTGTTTCTGGGAGAACCGCAGGACGGCTTTCCCTATCCGGGCGCGAAGCCGCACTTCTTGATTGCGGGTGAGCGTTGGGACGACGCGGAGTGGCTTTCGAAGCTCGTTGCGCTGACAGCGGGCGAACTGCCGCCACCGAAGCCAAAGTCTTCTCGAAAGTCGAAAAGCGCGTAGGCTCAAACGGCTGGTTGGGGCACGGTCTTGCCCAAGGTCGAAACACGACCGTGGTCGAAGCGGGCGGATGTCTCGAAAGGTTCAGACGACGCGATCCTCGCGCTGGATTTCAGCATCGCCGCCTCGCGATACGGACGTAGCCTTGGGTGTGCCGTCCGGCTCGGTCGTCGCCGCCCCCCCTGACATCTCTTCAATCAGGCCGCGCGCGATTTCACGCTCGCCCATCACCACCGCGTTCGCGCCAAGCCCCATCAGGTGGTCCACTTCCGCATCGGAGTGGGCGCGCGCCACAATGCGCATGCCGGGGTTCGTCGTGCGCGCCTGACTGACGACCTGTCCGGCCTCGAAGCCGTTCGGGATGGCGACGATCAGGTCGCTTGCTCCCTTCAGGTTAGCGGCGGCGAGAACGTCCGAACTCGCCGCGTTGCCGACGATGACCTCGACGCCCTCCGCCCTGAGGTTCGCCAAGGGCTTCTCGCCGTCCTCGATGACGAGGAACGGCTTGCCGCTCTCCTTCAGGGTTTTGCCGACGAGGCTGCCAACGCGGCCATATCCGACAAGCACCGCGTGGTTATCGAGCTTGGTCGGTTGCGGAGGCCCGTCGCTTTCGGCGGGATCGGCTTCTTTCTTCTTGGGCTGCTTGGGAGCCGCAACCTCCGGCGCATCGGGTGCCGTCTCGACGGGCGGGCGGCGGCGCTCGAACCATGGCTTCAATCGATCGACGCCCGCGAAGACAAGCGGATTCAGCACGATCGAAAGCAGCGCGCCCGCGAGAATGAGGTCGCGCCCCTGCTTCGGCAAAACGCCGAGCTGAATACCGAGATCGGCCAGGATGAACGAGAATTCGCCTATCTGCGCCAAGCTCGCCGAAATCGTGAGAGCGGTCGCGATCGGATAGCCGAAGCCGATGACGATCAGGAAAGCGCCGACCGACTTGCCGATCACGATGATGAAGAGCACTGCGAGAATTGGGAGCGGGTCGTTGACGAGGCTCGTGGGGTCGAAAAGCATCCCCACGGCGACGAAGAACAGCACCGAGAAGGCATCGCGCAGCGGCAGCGTCTCCTGTGCCGCGCGCTGCGACAGTTCGGATTCGCTCATGATCATACCCGCGAAGAACGCGCCGAGGGCGAGCGAAACGCCGAACAGTTCCGATGCGCCGAACGCAACACCGAGTGCGATGGCCAGCACCGACAAGCGGAACAGCTCGCGCGAGCCTGTATGCGCCATGCGATGCAGGAGCCACGGGATGACGCGCCTGCCGACGATCAGCATCAGGGCGACGAAGGCGCCGACCTTCGCGAAGGTTACGAAGAGAATGCCGGCAAGGCCGAGGTCGAGACCGAGCCGTGCCGCAAGCGGGTCTGGGGTGTTGCCCGAACCGCCTGTTGCGCCGATCAACGGGCCGAGCGCGGGCAGCAGGACCAGCGCCAGCACCATGGCCAGATCCTCAACGATCAGCCAGCCCACCGCGATGCGGCCGCGTTCCGTCTCGATGAGGCGCCGCTCCTGCATCGCGCGCAGAAGAACCACAGTGCTTGCCACCGAAAGCGCAAGGCCGAAAACGAGACCCGCACCGACGGGCCACCCCATCGCCATCGCAAGGCCGAGGCCGAGGATCGTCGCGAGCGCGATCTGCACGACCGCGCCTGGAATCGCGATCTTGCGGACAGAGAGCAGATCCGACAACGAGAAATGCAACCCCACGCCAAACATCAGAAGTATGACGCCGAGTTCCGCAAGCTGCGGCGCGAGCGACTGATCGGCGATGAAGCCCGGTGTGTGCGGCCCTACAAGGATGCCCGCGAGCAGATAACCGACCAGTGGCGGCAAGCGGAGGCGGTTTGCGATAGCGCCGAAAATGAACGCGAACCCAAGCCCGCCAACAACGGTAGCAATGAGCGGCGTGTCATGAGGCATGCGGCTATCGTTCCTCGCGTTGGGGATTGCTCAGGTAGAGATACTTATTCCATAAAAGGACTATGCCCGAGCGTTTTCGTCAACCATTTTGGAGCGCCTGCGCTATTTTGCGGCCGAACAAAGTCCTGCACGCCTGCCTGCGCGCTCTACAACCTCTTGTCGCATTTTATCGCGGTGCAATAAACCCTTCCGTACCGATATCGGGCGGTTTTCTTGTATCCGGTTTCGCGTTCAGGTTGACGCTCGCATCGCGACTTTGCGCTCTGATCAGGCTTTCTTTGTCTCCGCGAGCAGATCGTCATCGATCCGGGTAGCGCGAATGGCGGCCGGGCGATCCTTGAGACGGTCCCAGTACCGCTCGAACGCGGGGCGCTTTTCCATGGTGCCATGCCGGAGGCCCCATGCGATCTGCGATCCGACGTAGACGTCGGCCGCGCTGAATGTGTCTCCCACGAGATAATCCGACGCGGACACGGCCTTTTCGAGCGCGTCCATCACGGCGACGAAGCTCCCGTAACCGAGCAAACGACCCTGCTGCTCGGACGCCTGAAAGCCGCAGGCCCGGTTGGTGATGGCGGCTTCAAGCGGACCGGCGCCGAAAAACATCCAGCGATAATATCGGCCTCTTTCGGCGCTTTGCGGTGCCGGCGCAAGCCCGGCTTCGGGGAAAGCGTCCGCGAGATAAGCACAGATGGCGGGTGTTTCGGTCACGACCGTTTCGCCGTGGCGAAGCGCCGGAACTTTTCCCATGGGGTTGATGTCGGAATAGGGCGGCGACTTCATAGGCGCACCGAAATCTACGATCTCGGTGTGGTATGGTTGGCCGACTTCTTCCAGCATCCAGCGCACAATGCGGCCGCGCGACATCGGGTTCGTGTAGAAAATCAGTTCTGCCATAAGACTCCTCCCATACGCTTTTTACCTCTCCAGCTTTAAGGCTGGATCGCGTCGGTCGGATGTCGTTTCGCGCGATGGCACGCAAAGTTGAACGCATGCGAGCGCGGCAAGGCCGGGATGCGACTGATGGAAGGATATGCGGGAGAAGAAAAGAGAGACGAAGCCTTTTTGGCTAGCGGGGGGTGGGGGCCAATGCAGGTGGCTCCGTCTCTCAGGGGCAACTTTTTAATTCGGGATCGACGTCCCGAGGTTTGCGAGAACTCTAGACCAAACTCGTAAACCAAGCGTTACGTAGGTCCTCCGGGGGCACTCCAGCGCTACGCAAAACTGGCCACTGCGCTTACTGATACTCAACAAACGCTACAGAACTCAGACGCAACAAACGCGGACGCTCTACGAACACACAACCAACTCAACTTTCACAAGCGGCACCGCTTTCCGAGGGGCTTGAAGCGTCGCCGCCCTGTGATGTGATATTGATGCCTCAGCCGTTGGACGAAAATAAGGCCGCAAAGCGAAATTTGCTTGACCGATGCTTTTCCGCACGCTGCCGCTGCTTCGGCGAGCATTCGGCCGATAAGCGAAGGCGTCAGGCAATGGCGCCTCTCCAGCCGCATTGGCAGGGGCCAAGCTTGCCCAGAGTGCGCGAGAGGGCATCGAGAGAAGCCGCCCGCTTCGAAAGAAGTCGCCGCTTCGGCTCATCGAGCCCCGTTATTTGAACGCGGTACGCATTCCGGGCGGCCACCGGTGAATTCTCGATCTGGTATTCAATACACCCGCTTCGCAAGATACAGATGTATAAAGAGATCCCGGCAGTGCTTAAATTGCGGCTTATAGCGCACGGGGCGTTGATTGCCCCCCTAGACATCAAAGTGATATTGGTTTATTAGAAAAAATATTATATAAAACATCGGTGTTTTCATTTCGAAAGTGCTGGGAATACGATTTTTGCAAACTGCCCCATTGGGGGTGTTGCTTTACCCCGAAAATGTGATGCTAGCCAAAGCCCCGATCTATTTTCACATAACGGACGTTGTGGAACATGCGATCAAGCACCCGGTGCCGACGGGGGTACAGCGTAGTGTGGTCCGGATCCTCGAAAGCATCGTCCGCCGCAAGGACACTCGAGCAGTGTATGGGCTGCTTCAGCATCCCATATCCGGAGAGTACCGAGCCGCGGATCTCTCCTTCCTTCGGGAGCCCTCTCATTTTCGCGAAATAGCATCAAGCTTGGAACTTGCATCGAACAAGGACCAATGGATGGCGTCAAAGCTCCGCCGATATGAAAGCGGTTCCTTGAGGTATTTCATCCAAAAACATCGCATGCAGTTGCAGTGGGCCTCTTCACCAGCCCTGCGCGCCAGAGTTCTCAAATCTGCCGCAAGAGCAGAGCCATCACCCGTCCTCGACGGCATTCCCGCGCCTGGCGGCTATATCGTCACGCTCGGCTCCGGGCGGAACGCCGACTACCATGGGCTGAAAGCTTTTGCGGAGACGCATGGCTGTCAGTTGATCTCGTTCGTCCACGACATCATCGCCTTATCCGGGGAGCCCTATGCCTCTGACAAGAGCGGGCGCGATCGGAAATGGATCGAGCATGTCGTCTCGGACTCGGCTCTCATCTTCTGCAACTCCCGTTTTACGAAGAAAGAGTTCGAGCGTTATCTGGACGAAAACGACCTGCTGTCGAATGCCGACGTCGTCGTGGCCCGCTTCCCTCATGAATTTCGGATCGAGAGAGATGCGGGATACTCCGTCCGCGATGAAGTAAGCTGCCTGCTCCGTGAAGACTTCGTCCTCTGCGTCGGTACGATGACCACCCGCAAGAACACGTTGGGGCTACTCGAAGCGTGGCAGCAACTCGAAAAGTCGCTGCGGGAGAAAACACCTTCTCTCGTGCTCGCTGGCGGAGAAGGCAGGGGAGCGGACGAGATCCACGCATTCCTGCGCAAGACCGCAAGCGTAAACGGCACGGTGCAGATCGTCGCCCAGCCAAACGACGCCGAACTCGAACTGCTTTACCGGCACTGCCGATTCACGGTTTTCCCGAGCTGGTACGAGGGCTGGGGCTTGCCCGTCGGCGAAAGCCTCTGGTTCGGAAAGCCCGTCATCTGCGCGGCCAGAGCCTCAATGCCCGAAGTCGGCCTGAACTTCGCGACCTATTTCGACCATGGCGAGCCCGCCTCGCTCCTGTCGGCGATACAGAAGATGATCGAGCATCCTGCCGTTCTTCCCCCGGACATAAGGGATCGTTTGACCACATGGGACGACACGGCGGACTCCATCTGGAACGCCATCGGCGCATTCGAGGAACGCAAGAATAGACACCCGTCAGGCACTGCAGGCTGTGCCGGGGGGCAATGACCGGGGTAAACGCCCTCGCATTTTTCTGCCCACCACCAAGGGCTAGAGCTCGACGGTAACCGCCCCTCGATTTATAAGCTAGTTAACTCCGAAGTCGACTAAATAGGGCTAATTGATGGATTTCATTTCTCCTTGCAGTTTTTGGCAGCCCGATTTCGTCGTGGACTCAGCTTGGCTTGAACACGCTCCGTTTGCGTTTTGGCTCATAGAAGCGCATCGCCCGGGCACAGTCGTGGAGCTCGGCACGCATCGGGGCTTTTCCTATTCATGCTTTTGCCAGGCTATCGAGCGTATCGGCCTTGATTCTCGCGCCTATGCCGTCGACACATGGCGTGGTGACGAGCACGCCGGCTTTTATGGTGATGAGATATTCCAGCAGTTAAACGCGTATCACCAGCGCTACGCCTCTTTTTCCCGTCTCATCCGGTCCTCCTTCGACCAAGCGCTGCCTCATTTCGAAGACGGATCTGTGGACTTGCTTCATATCGACGGGCGCCATTTTTATGATGATGTGAAGCACGACTTTGAGAGCTGGTTGCCGAAACTGTCCGACCGCGCAGTCGTGCTGTTTCATGACACAAACGTCAGGGAAAGAGACTTCGGCGTGTTCAAACTCTGGGCGGAACTCCAAACAAGCCGCCCTAGCTTCGAGTTTTTGCACGGCCACGGGCTCGGCGTATTGGCAGCGGGGCATTTGCAGTCCGAGAAACTACTTCGCTTCTTCGCTGCATCAACAAACGATGCCACCGCGCTTACAGTCCGTAATGCCTATACAAGATTGGGACAAGGCATCGCAGCGCTTGCTGATCGTCGGCAACTCGAGGTTTCTCTTGAGATGGAGAAACAGCGCTACCATGCAGATCTGGCCGCTGAAAAGGAAGCGTACGAGACCAAACTGGCTGCGGCGACGCACCAGTTGGAGGATGATCTAGCCGCAGTCCGCGCCTCTTCCGCGGATAGTGCGCAGGTGCTTCTTGAGGCGCATGAGGCCGCGCTTCTGCAGGAGCGCGATAGAGGTGCGGAACAAGTCGAAGCCCACCGCTTGCTGAACGAGCGAGAGCTGACCGCTGCTAACGCCCGTTTTCAATCGGTCTTTGCAGAGCTTCGGCACGCACGCAGAAGGCCGATAGCTAATTTGCGGCGCTATATAAGGTGGCGGACAAGCCGAAACATCAAGAAGGCGCGACCATTTCTTAAAGCCTCTTTTATCGCACGCATGGAGCGTAGAGAGCAGAAGAATGCACCGGAGACGCTTTCGCTCTTACCTCGGTCGCAGCCAGTGAACCGCGCCGCCAAAAAACGAACGCCAGTCAAATTTACTCTCCGGGCGTACATCGGGTTTTTAAGGCTTCTGAGCCGATCACCGGTCTTTTCCAAGAAGCGCCGCGCCCGCTTTGCACGCTCGGCGGAAAAAAAACGCATACGTATCGCGAGAATACGCAGTCGAGCCACCCCCGCTGCCTGGGACAAGGTGCTGGGAGAGCGAACGCTGTTACCGGCTTCATCGGGGGATGGGCGGCTGCCAACGATTTGCGTCGTTCTCCATGCGTATTATTTGGATACAGCGCGAGAGATCCTATTGCTCTTGCGAAACATTCAAGCGCCGTTCGACCTCTTCATAACAACCCCGGAATCGCAGGTCGCGCAAGCCCGCGAGCTAAGCCGCGAAATTCTCCCCGGCACCAAGACGCGCGCGGTTCGCGCCCAAAATCGCGGACGCAATTTCGGCCCGATGCTGGTCGAGCTCTCGTCAGATATCGTCCAATATGATCTTCTCCTGCATCTTCATACGAAGAAGTCTTTGCATAGCGGTAGAGAACAGGATGACTGGCGCAGCCATATTTTGCAAAATCTGATCGGTTCTCCCGGCCAGTCAGATAAAATCATTGAGGCATTTAAAACCAACGACAAACTCGGTGTCGTCGGGCCTGTCACTTGGTCGGGCATGCCACATTGGGTTCATCATTGGTTATCTTCTTCGCCGAAATTGACGGAAGCATTTTTCCATCGTCTCGGTATCTTGCACTTTCCCAGGCGCGGCTTTCTTGATTTTCCGATTGGTGGAATGTTCTGGGCGCGTACCGCCGCGCTCTCTCCCTTGTGGTCGGCGAATTGGGGTTACGAAGATTTCGATGCGGAGCCCACGCCCCCAGACGGGACCATTGCCCATGTCATCGAGCGGGGCATAGGCTTTATCTGCGAATCTACGGACTATAGATACGGTGAACTGGACCTGGAGGCGGAAACATTGTTGGTCGGATCTTCCGGCAAAAGCCTCCAGCAATATTTCTCATCTCTTTCTCTACTTTGCGACTTAGCCAAAGAGTACGATTCGGTTTCCTTTGATTTTTTCGACACGCTATTCGCACGACTTTCAGTGCAGCCCGAAGACGTGCAAAGCGCCGTCGGTCATGTATTGGCGATCGAAGGATTGCTGCCGAAAGGCGAGGATTTTCTTTCTTTGCGAAAGAAGGCAGAACGGGAAGCCAGACGGACCAAGGGGCACGGCGATGTGAACCTGAAAGAAATCTACGCAGCCTGGCATCTTGCGGCGCGATGGCCCGCTGCCGCTGTCGCGCGAGCTGAAGCCCTGGAGCGAGAAATTGAGGCGAGGGTTCTTACGCCCCGCGCATCCGTACTTGCGTTTGCACGTGAGCTGGCTCGGCTTGGCAAGCCCCTCTCGATTATCAGCGACACATATTTTGAAGCTTCGTTCCTTCGAAATATCTTGGCCGCACATAATGCAGATAACGTGTTTGAAATTCTCGCGTCGTCGGAAACCGGCCTTCGAAAAGACACGGCCGAGGTATGGAAATGGATCAAACGGGAAAAAATTCACAACGGAGCAAGATATCTGCATATCGGCGACAACGAACATTCCGATATGCAACTTCCTTGTGACAACGGCCTAAATTCGCTTGGCCTGATCAATACTGTCGTCCTGGCAGACTTGCGCGGATGTCCCTTGCCTCCCGGCTGGCGCGAAAGTCGCAGCGATTGGCGCGCAGGCGTTCTGCTAGGACCGCTCGCCGCACGAGTTGGCGGAAATGCCTTCAGACCGCCATTGCCTCAACCCTTCGCTTTCGAGAATGCGCGGGACTTTGGATATTGCATCCTCGGGCCTATCGCCTTCTGTTTCATGTCATGGCTCGTCCAGCGCGCGACCGCAGACGGTGTAGATCGGGTCTATTTCCTCGCACGCGGCGCCTATTTCCTTCACCGTCTTTATGAGAAATTGCGAGCCTTGGATCCGACCCTGCCCGAGGCCGGATATCTCATGGTTTCTCGTCGGGCAGTCTTGCCAGCGGCTTTCGACGTTTCTCGCGACCCGAAGGCCATTCTTTCAGGAGCCGGGTTTAGCGGAACATTCGGTGAGCTTTTGAAAGCACGCCTCGGCTTGGCACCTGAAGGGCTCGGTGACGATTCCGGCGTCAAACTCAAGCTGCCCGACCATCGCGATCTGGCTTCGGAGCTTATAGAAAAACACGCTGAACGCATTGGTGCTCATTGCGCGGAAGTGAGGCAAAATCTCCGCGCTTATCTTGAACAGGAAAAGTTTTTCCAGTCAACGCGCGCTGCCTTAGTGGATCTTGGGTATTCCGCCACGATTCAAAAAGCGATTCAGGAGTCGACCGGAAGTCCGCTGGTCGGGTACTATTTTGGGACGCGTGTTGCAGCTGCGGAGGTAGAGGCTGGCGGAGGCCAGGTCGCCGGTTGTTTCGGCGCTGAAAGCAGCGACAAGCCTCTTCCGGAATTTTTTCAATACAGCATGTTGCTGGAAGCCCTTTTTGCCGGACCGAACGGTCAGGTTGACGGCTACGCTGCGCACGGTTCCGAAGTTTCTCCAGTTTTTAAAAATGAGCCGGAAAGCGGAGCCGCTTTCGGAAAGCTGGCCGAAGCGGCTGATGGAATGGAGGCTTATTGCCTTGACCTGGTCCAAGCCTATACGCCTGCAATCCTGCAAGCCGAATTCGATCCGGACCTGGCGCTCGCTCCCATGCGGAAGCTGACGTCAGGTTGGGGAGGGATCCCGGCGGATTTGGCGCCAGCTCTCGTTGTGGACGACGCGTTTTGCGGAAATGGGACCTTGCACGTCTTGCAGTTCTTAGAGAACGTTTTTGGAATAAATATAAGAGTTGCCGAGAACGCGTAAGAAGGGCCTGGACGGGATAAGCAGCCGTCGGTGGGAGCTTAGTGATCACTCAAGTTTCGGGTCGCCCGATACGATGGCTGCATACATCCGCCGCGATATACATAGCGACGCGGCTGATCGACTTTCGCAAGGGCATGGAGGGCTTGGCGGCAGTGATTCAGGAGGTCTTGAAGCTCGATCCGTTTTGCGGCGCCGCCTTCATCTTCCGCTCCAAACGGGCGGACCGGACCGTCAGTATCTGCGAAGCGCCCGCTGCCCCGATGGCTTCTGTCTCCTAGCTCTTCCGCAACTGACTAGGAATGCGGCTCCGGAATGGGTTGTCTTTCCTCCACGGGAAGGCCGGCAGCTTCCCAACCGTCGGTCCCTTCGGGATACCAGTTGACGGAGGTATAGCCGAGCGAGAGCGCGCGCTTTGCGGCGTTCCACGACATCCAGCACTCTCGAAGACAGTAGAACACCAGCGTTTTCGAGAAATCCCGACCGCTGGCTGTCTCAAGCCCCTCGCGGAAATAGGCTTCCATGGCCGGGCTTAGAGAGCCGAAACCCGTGTTTGGCAGCCAGATGCTGCCGGGGATGTCGCGGCGCGGCTTTTCCCGCCAGAGAGTGCCCGGCGCGAGGTTCGCGGGTCTCGGCGTCCGAGGCAGGACATCGACGAACACAGACGTTTCTGCACGCCAAAGCGCGGCCGCTGCGGCGGTGTCAAGCACCTTGGCACCGTGGAGGGTTTGGGGTGTCGGAGCGCGATAGGCTTCGGTGCGATAGTCCGGGGGCTCGGGAATTGTTGGCTGTGCGTCGTCAGCCAGCGTGGGGTTCGCGAAAGCCAGCAGAGTGACAGCCAGAAAAAGAAAAGGCTTCGTCATTTTCTCTCCAAAGGGGGCGCTGAGGAGCAATGCGGCTGCCGGGAGCCACTCCAGCTTCGTTCGCCGACACAGGGTGCTAAGTGACAGAAAGACTGCATTTTGAAAATCAGCCAATCTTACGATGGAGGCTTCATTCCGCGCGCAGTCCGATATTCAGGCTATGCGCTCCACCGCTCGCGAATCGGTGTCGGAACTCTCCCGGGGCGCGGTTGCGGTGTCGAACACCGCAAGTGTGGCGGAGCACTCGGCACGAACGCCGGAAGCGGAAAGTCCGCGTCTCCGCGGTTACCGGCAACACGACTTAATGCAAGCTGGCGTCGCGGCCTTCCTGGGCCGATCTTTCTCCGCGACCGGGCGGGCGCGCGCGGGCGAAACGATGGAATGCCGTCGTGAAAAATCACAAGTGGGGTTTTGGGTGGTGGTGCGGGCGGAGGGGCTCGAACCCCCACGACTTTCGTCACTGGAACCTAAATCCAGCGCGTCTACCAATTCCGCCACGCCCGCATTTCCCGAAGGCTCCGTTGGGGAAGCCTCGTCGGAATATAGCACGCCGAACATTCTATAGCGGCGTCCGCAGCGTTTTCCAAGTGATAGCGTCCCGTTGGGGGGATGATCGCCGAGATGTGTAACTAATTATAAAAAGAAAGTATAACGCGTGTATCTGTCACTTATATGACAGAACTGTCTTTATTTTTGTGGCGACAATGAGACAGACTCAGATGCTGTCGACATTTTAAGTGGTGCTATCCATTCGCCAGGCGATGGGATATGGGCGTTTCCGAGTCAATCGGAAATTTTAACGAGGGAATCATGCGCGTTATTTTTGCGAGCACTCTCGCAATTCTTATGTCTACAGCCGCACAGTCGGCAGATCTATCCTACAAAGACGAAATCAGACCGGCGCAAGAAGCGCCGCTTGGCTGGACCGGCCTCTACGTCGGTGTTCATGGCGGCTACGCCGCGGGTCGCAACGAGTGGCGCGATTTCAGCGATCCGCTATATCCATGGTACGTGGTGCCGGGCATCGATACGAAATACGATATAGACGGCGCTCTCGCTGGCGGCCAGATCGGCTATAACTGGCAAATCAACCGCACCGTCATCGGCGTCGAAGCTGACGCGGCCTGGGCCGACATCGACGGACAAGGAAAGGGCGGTGCTTTTGGCGGAAGTTGCCTTCAAAGTAGCGACCCCTGCACGACAAAGATCGATGCGCTTGGCACGATTGCCGGGCGCGTTGGCGTCACTTTCGATCATGCGCTGCTTTATGCCAAGGGCGGCGTGGCTTGGGCGCATGCGAAGTACACGGCGGGCTACACCGTGCCGCTCGACCCCGGATACAACTACAGCGGCAAGGAAGAAGAAACGCGTTGGGGCTGGACGGTTGGCGCGGGGCTCGAATATGCCTTCACGTCGAACTTGTCCGCCAAGGTCGAATATAATTACGTCGACCTGGGCGATGACCGGGTCAAGATCTTCTACCCGACGGAATCGACCTTCGCCGCAAGCGGCAAGTCGGACGAAACTCTCCACGTCGTCAAGATCGGCCTGAATTACCGTCTCGGCAGGTAGGGCGAGATCGCCGATCTCGCCGCGGCGGCCGGTGCAGCAAATGAGCCAGTGCCTTTCCGCGCCAAGCGAAAGGCGCTGGCCTGCCGATCGCAGCGAAGGGATCATCTTGAGATCCCACATCGAAAGCCCGATTGCGGAACCTGCGTTTCGCGTAGAGACTTTAGCGCGCGATGCTTATTCCACCTGTTCGCTCAAAGGCGGAAATTCCATCTAATTACTGGTTTACGAGTTGTCTGCCTCTTTCAACGGCGCGATCATGACCGCATTCCATCGATCTCCGGCGAGCTCATGACTCACACAATCGACAATTCTGCCCTGAAATCCTCCGTCATCTCAGCCATCGGCAACACGCCGCTGATCCGCCTCAAGCGCGCCTCCGAAGAGACGGGCTGCGAGATCTACGGCAAGGCGGAGTTCATGAACCCCGGCCAGTCGGTCAAGGACCGCGCCGCGCTTTTCATCGTGCAGGATGCGGTGAAACAAGGCGCGCTGAAGCCGGGCGGCACCATCGTGGAAGGCACGGCGGGCAATACCGGCATCGGCATCGCGCTCGTCGCGAACGCTCTCGGCTACAAGGCGGTGATCGTGATCCCCGAGACGCAAAGCCAGGAGAAAAAGGACGCGCTCCGCCTTCTCGGCGCCACCCTCGTCGAGGTTCCGGCCGTGCCGTACAAGAACCCGAACAATTATGTGAAATATTCGGCGCGGCTTGCCCACAAGCTCGCCGCTGAGCGGCCGGAAGGCGCGATCTGGGCGAACCAGTTCGACAATATTGCGAACCGGCGCGCACATATCGAGACGACGGCGGAAGAGATCTGGCGGCAAACCGCCGGTCGCGTGGACGGCTTCATCTGCTCGGTCGGCACCGGCGGCACGCTCGCGGGCACATCGCTCGGGCTCAAGGCGAAGCGCCCGGGCATCGTTGTCGCCGTCGCGGACCCGTTCGGCTCGGCGATCTACAGCCACTACGCCCACGGCACACTCGAAGCGACCGGTTCATCGATCACCGAGGGCATCGGTCAAGGCCGCATCACGGCAAATCTCGCGGGCGCGGGCGTCGATGGCGCCTACCAGATACCCGACGAAGAAGCGCTCGACGTGGTGTTCCGCCTTCTCACCGAGGAAGGGCTGTGCGTCGGCGGCTCGACCGGCGTCAACGTTGCGGGCGCCGTGCGGCTGGCGAAGGATCTCGGCCCCGGCCATACCATCGTGACCATCCTCGCGGACTACGGCACGCGCTACCAGTCGAAGCTCTTCAACCCGGAATTCCTGCGCGGCAAGGGGCTGCCCGTTCCGCCGTGGCTCGACACGCCTCAGACGCTGCCGACCGTTTTCGAAGGCTGAGCGGCGCGTCGGATCGGGCGTTTCGCGCCGATGAGGTTGGCATATTCCGGGCGCGCGGCGAAATCCGCGAGCGTCCAGAGCGTTGGGGTGCCGACATGTTTCGCAAGATGCGCGACAAGCCCCGCGCCCATGTAGACCCCGACATGCGCGCCGTAGGTTTCGGCTTCACGATGGAAGAACAGCAGGTCGAGCGGCTCGATCTCATTCACGTGCTGCGTGAAAACCTCGTCCGCCCACAGCTCGCTCGACCGGAAATCCGCGATCTCGCAGCCGTAATGCCGGATCACCGCATAGGCGAAGCGCTGGCAGTTCGCTCCGTGCAGGGCGATGCTGCCCGCGCAGCCAGGGACGCTCCGCGCGACGTAGCGAACGGCGCTCAGCGCAGCCGGCATCGCGAGCGGTTCCGATGCTTCATTCGACGGCACGATGTCGCTCCCGGTGGACCCGGCGCGCCTTTGACGCATTATCCATACCGTTCCGCGCGCTCACAGGTTAACTTATACAAAATCAACGATTCAGGGGGAAGCGATGACCGATTTTTCGTCCAAGTGGCTGGTCGAGACGGACTGGCTTGCAGAGCGGCTCGGCGCGCCGGGCCTTGTCGTGGTCGACGCCGGTCTGACCATGCCCGCCGATGCGCGCCCGGCGAGTGAAATCTATCAGGACGCGCACATACCCGGAGCGCTCTATTTCGACATCGAGGCGCTGTCCGACACCAACTCGCCCTATCCGCACATGCTGCCGTCCCCGGAAAAGTTCGCATCGCGTATGCGCAAGGCTGGCATCGGCGACGGAATGAAAGTGGTCGTCTACGATTCGAAGGGCCTGTTCAGCGCCCCGCGCGGCTGGTGGATGTTCCGCGTCATGGGCCATGAAGATGTGGTGGTGCTGAATGGCGGGCTGAAAAAATGGCTCGCGGAAGAACGTCCCGTAGAAGCGGGCGCGCCCGCCGCGCGGTCCGAACGGCATTTCACGGCCCGCAAGAACAGCGAACTCGTGCGCGAAATCGGCGACATGATCCGCATCGTGGAAGGTGGCCGCACGCAGATCGCAGATGCGCGCTCGAAGCCCCGCTTCGAGGGGGCGGAGGTGGAGCTTCGCCCGGTCGCGCGGCTCGGCCATATGCCGGGGGCCCGGAATGTGCCGTATGGCTCGCTGATCGCGCCGGACGGCACGCTGAAGCCCGCGGCGGAGTTGCGCGCGGCATTCGAGGCGGCGGGCATCCATCCGGAAAAGCCGGTCATCACCACATGCGGGTCGGGCGTGACGGCGTGCATTCTGGCGCTCGCGCTGGCCGTCACGGGCAACGAGCACGCCGCAGTTTACGACGGCTCATGGGCGGAATGGAGCGAGGTGCCGCAAGCGCCTGTCACGACAGGCCCGGCCTGATCGGAGAGCGCAAGCGACCGGTCATTCGGGGGAACGGGCCGCTCGGCGGCACCGTCCCGTTGGCATCACCGCGTCGCCGCTCAGGCGGCGTGGCGCTCGTTCCATGACAGGCCGACACGGCCGTAATAGAAGCCGTTCACATACGGCACCGGATCGGTGAGCGGACGAAGCTTCGTCTCGGCTTCCGCTGGCGCGAGCTTGCCGTCGAGCGTGTCGCGGAACAGGCGCGCGACTTCAACCATATCGACGGCCTGCGGCGAGAGGCGGAAATGCGTCACGCCCATCGTGCGCAGCGCGTCCAGCTCGTGCAGCAGCACACCATAGCCGTTCGACATGGTGGAGGTGCCGTTGATGGTAAGAATGTCGTCGCCGGTCACTGTCGTGGCGTTGAGGCCGTTCGGATCGAGGCCGCAAACGAACTGGCACGAGTCCTTGGTGAGGCCGTTCGCGCGCGCATGATAGCACCGCATTGCTATGGAAAGCGTCTGCTTGCCGAACACCAGCACCTCGGTCTCAAGCTTGCCGGCATTGTCGGCCAGAACCTTGATCGACGTCGCGGGCGCTTCCACGGGAAGCACGACGCGGAAAGCGCCATTCTTCGCCACGAAGTCGCGCGCGCCCTCGTTGAAGACATTGATGAACGGCCCGATGACGTGCGGGCGCCCATGCAGCGCTTCGAGACAGGCGACGTCGTTCGCTTCCACGATAAGGTCTGCGTCGGCCGCCTCGCGGATCGCCTTGACCTCGCGCGGCTGCGTGACGAGCGCCAGCGTCGACAGCACCACTTCCTTGCCTGCGGATTTCAGCCGGTCGATGACTTCCGGGAGATGATCCTGAAAGAACGGCTCGCGCTTCGAGCAGATCACTTCGCCGATATAGACGGTGTCGACCGGCATCTCGTCGGCGGCGCGGAAATAGAAATCGCGGCGCGCTTCCGGAGTCCAATGATGAAGGAGCGGCCCAAGCGTCAGCCCGGCCCGGTTTGCATTCTGGTTTGACATCAGCGCCAACCCTTCTTGTACGCGCCGAACGTCTGACGGCCGCCCTCGGACAGTTCGCTGAGATCGTCGGTCGAGCGCGTCTCGCCCGTTTCCACCGCGTCGAGCGCCTTGCGGAACGCGCTCACCACCTCGGCCACATAGGCCTTGCTTCTCTGGCGGCCTTCGATCTTCAGAGCGGTCACACCGGCCTTCTTCAGTTCCGGGAGAATGTCGAGCGCGTTCAGCGCAATCGGCTCCTCGAAGATATAGCCCGCCTTGCCGCAGGCCACGTAGCGCGCCTTGCAGGGCGTCGGATAGGCGGCACCTTCGCCCTTGGCCACACGGTTCAGCACGACATCGCCGAGGCAGGACAGCACGAAGTCGCCGTCTTCCTTGTAGGTGACGTGGCTCGCGGGCGCGCACGCCCCTTCGCTCGTCGGCGAAAGGCCGGTCATGTAGGAGGACAGGAAGCACCGGCCTTCGGACATCGGGCCCACGGAGCCGTAGCCGAACACCTCGATTTCCATGCCCGTTTCCTTCGCCACATGCGCGACCTCGTCGACGGAGAGAATGCGCGGCAGCACCACGCGCTTCACGCCGAACGCGTCGCGATAATAGTTGATGGAAAGCGGGTTCGCGGCGGATGCCTGCACGGACAGATGACGGCGCAGGTTCGGATGCTTGTTCGCCGCATAGTCGAGCACGCCGATGTCGGCGAGGATGACGGCATCCGCGCCCGCCATGGCGGCGTTGTCGATGGCGTCCTTCCAAGACTTCATCTCGCCTGCGGGCGGGAACGTGTTGATCGCGACCAGCACCTTCGCGCCCTTGGAGTGGGCATAGGCCACGCCCTCGACCATCTCGTCGACGTCGAAATTCAGGCCGGGATAGTTGCGCGCGTTGGTCCGGTCGGCGAAGCCGCAATAGACGGCGTCCGCACCGGCTTCGATAGCCGCCCTGAGGGCAGCCGGATTGCCGGCCGGGCTGAGAAGTTCAAGGGAGTGTTGTGTCATGAGTGTGCCACGTCCTGGCTCGCTCCTTTCGCGAGCTTCTCCCGCACTTCGAGCTTGGCGATGCGGGTCTGTAGCGTCTTGATTTCGGCCTTGAGAGCGTCGCGTTCGTTGGCCCAGGCCGGGGCCGAGGCAGCCGCCCTCTCCTCGCGAAGCGAGTCGATGAACTCGGCTGCGCGATGGCGCGCGGCTTCCCGCACGCGGCCAAGCGTGGTCAGCGCGCGCTCGGCGGGCTTCTGAAGCGGGCCGAACATCGAGGTGACGTCAGCGAACAGGTCGATTTCCTCGCGGTCGAGCGTGTTGCGCAGCGCGACCACGGCAGCCGTGTCGCCCGCGATGACCAGCCCGCGCGTGAAGAACAGTGCGTCGCCATCGATGCGCCCCTGAAGCAGGTTCAGAAGAACGTCGATGTTGCCCTTGATGCACGCGTCGCCCGGCGTTTCATCGCGCGGATCGAGGAGACGCACGAACGCCCTCTCGTCGCCGCCGAATTTCAGCGCGAAGCGGTGCGGCAGATCCGACGGCTCGACGTGGATCACAGTGGGCTTCAGCCGCGCCAGATTCTTGAACAGGCGCGGGTGCTGGCGCTCCATCTTGCGCAGGAGTGCGTCTATAGCGCGCGCCAGCACGAAGGGCGGCGCGACGGTCATGGCGCCACGAACGAGGGGCGCCGGCAAATTCGATGGCTTCATGGGGCGGATGATGAGTAAAGATCGATCTATGGTCAAGCCGAAACGCGGCGCGTCATCTGGAAGCGGGGGTGGCATTTTGTCGACCACATTCCGCAAAATAGATGGCCGGGAGATCCCGGCCATCCTGAGACGCGCTTTATGCAGCCGGTTGCTCATCCGGCGGATGCGGCGTCTGCCGCTCGTAGGCCGAGCCGAGAAGCCGCTTCTTCACCCGTTCGCGCACCGACTGGAACACCACATACAACATCGGAATGATGAGGATGCCGATGAAACTCGCCGCCAGCATGCCCGCGAAGACGGGGGTGCCCACGTCGCGGCGTGTGATCATGGCGGCGCCCGTCGCGACCACGAGCGGATAAAGCCCGAGGATGAAGGCGATGGATGTCATCATCACCGCGCGGAACCTGGTGCGCGCGCCGCGTACGGCGGATTCCAGAATGGGCACGCCTTTGTCGTGCTCCTCTTTGGCGAACTCCACGATCAGGATCGCATTCTTTGCCGCGAGTGCGATAAGCACCACGAGACCGATCTGTGCGTAGAGATCGAGAGTCAATCCCGCCAGCAGAATCCCCGCCATCGCGCCGAGGATCGCCACCGTGATCGAGAGGATCACCGATATCGGGATCGACCAGCTTTCGTAGAGCCCGACGAGGAACAGGTACGCGAATAACAGTGCCAGCGCGAGAATGACGCCCGTCTGACCCGAAGCCTCATGTTCCTGATATGCCGTGCCGGTCCACTCGTAGGAGAACCCGTTCGGCAGCGTCTTCTTCGAGATCTCGTCCATCGCCTGTAGAGCGGTGCCAGACGAGACGCCCGGCGCCGGGCTCCCCGAGATCGAGACCGAGCGATAGTTGTTATAGCGCGAAATGACCTGCGGGCCGACCACGATACGCGCCGAGGCGATGGCCTGCAGCGGCACCACGGTGCCCCTGTTGTTGCGGATATATATCCGCCAGAGCGACTCGATGTCGGTGCGGTTTTCGGCGATGCCCTGGATGTTAACCTGCCATGTTCGGCCGAACATGTTGAAGTCGTTCACGTAGTAGCCGCCGAGCGTCGACTGCAACGCCGTGAAGATGTCGGAGATGTTGATGCCGAGCGTTTGGGCCTTGTCGCGGTCGATATCGAGAAAGATCGACGGGTTCGACGCCGTGAAGGTCGAGAACACGCGGAACAGGCGCGGGTCCTGATTGGCGGCCATCAAGAGTCCGCCCATCACGCTGCCGATCTTCGCCGGGTCCTGTCCTTCAAGAGCTTCGAGCTGGTATTCGAATCCGCCGCTTGTCGACAGGCCGATGATCGGCGGCACGTTGAACGCGAAGATGTTGGCCGTCCGGATGCTCTGCGTCATGCCGAACGTTCGACCGATGAGCGCCTGAACGGAGTGCTCCGGGCCGGGCCGGTCAGCGAACGGCTTCAGTCGAACCACCATGAACGCTGCGTTCGAGGCCGCGCTCTGATCGAGGAACGAATAGCCGATCACCGAAAAGGTCTGGTAGACCTCCGGCTGCTTCAGCATCATGCCTTCGACCTGCTTCGTCACTTCCGTCGTTCGGGACACCGAAGCGCCGTTCGGAAGCTGGATCACGATGAAGTAGGCGCCCTGATCTTCCTCCGGCAGAAAGCCCGTCGGTATCTTCAGGGAAAGCAGATAGGCCCCTGCTCCGAATCCACCCA
This sequence comes from Rhodomicrobium sp., assembly GCF_047605405.1. Classification (NCBI taxonomy): domain Bacteria; kingdom Pseudomonadati; phylum Pseudomonadota; class Alphaproteobacteria; order Hyphomicrobiales; family Hyphomicrobiaceae; genus Rhodomicrobium; species Rhodomicrobium sp. The sequence goes on from NZ_JASGFR010000003.1 coordinate 131,656, forward strand.
CGATGAGCAATGATACAAGAGCGACACGGACCAGCCGTCGCACCACCCACGCATAGGAATCGCGCGTGTTGTCGATGCGTCTCATGACCCAGCCCATGACGCCCTTTTTCTCTGCGGGCCTCAGGAATACGCGACAGAGAGCGGGCGACAGCGTCAGCGCGACGACCGCCGAAATCAGCATTGCGATGGAGATCGTCACCGCGAACTGCCGGAAGAGCTGACCCGTAATGCCAGGCAGGAACGCGACCGGGACGAACACCGACAGAAGCACAAGCGTGATCGCAAAGATCGGCCCCGTGATCTGGTTCATCGCCTTTTTTGTGGCTTCCGCTGGCGTGAGATGCGGGTCTTCCTCCATCACGCGTTCGACGTTCTCCACCACGACGATGGCGTCGTCCACCACAATGCCGATGGCGAGCACCAGTGCGAGAAGAGATATCGTATTGGCCGAATAGCCCAGAAGCAGCAGCACCGCGAAGGTGCCGATGAGGCTCACCGGCACCGCGATGGCCGGAATGATCGTCGCCTTGAGGTTCCCCAGGAACAGGAAGACGACGATCACCACGAGGACGAACGCCTCGATGATCGTCTTTATGACTTCATGGATGGTATCCGAGATGAAGGTCGTGGAATCGAAGACGACGAGGTAGTTCAGCCCCTGCGGGAAGCGGGGCTTCAGCTTCTCCATCGTGGCGTTCACGCGGGCGGCCGTAGCCACGGCGTTCGCACCGGGGGCGAGATAGATGCCCATCGCGACGGCAGGCTTGCCGCTGAGGCGGCTATCGGAGTCTTCGTTCTGCGCGCCGAGTTGCACCTGCGCGACATCGCGGACGCGCAGAACCGATCCATCAGGGTTGGCGCGGAGGATGATCTCGCCGAACTGCTCGGGCGTGGACAGGCGACCCTGCGTTTGCAGGTTCATCTGGAATTGCTGGTCCGGGCTGATCGGCCTCGATCCGATGCGCCCGATCGGAGCCTGAAGGTTCTGTGCCTGGATGGCCCTGATCACGTCCGACGGCATGAGATTGAGGCTCACCAGCCGTTCGATGTCGAACCAGATGCGCATCGAATAATTGAGCTTGCCGAAGAGCGACGCCTGACCGACGCCCGGCGTTCGTGCGATCTCGTCCAGCACGTTGATCGTTGCGTAGTTCGTGATGAAGAGCGGATCTTGCTCGCCCGTCTCGCTGTAGAGCATCATGAACTGGAGCACGGCAGACGAGCGCTTGCGCGTGATCACGCCCTGCCGCGTCACGATCTCCGGCAATTGCGATTGCGCGGACTGAACGCGGTTCGTCACGTTCACGGTGTTGATGTCGGGGTTCGTGCCAAGCTCGAACGTGACCGTGAGCGTATACGTGCCGTCGTTCGCGCTGTTGGATTTCATGTACAGCATCTTGTCGACGCCGATCATCTGCGCTTCGAGCGGCTGCGCGACGCTCGTCTCGACCACTTCAGCCGACGCACCCGGATAGTTCGCCGTGACCTGCACCTGCGGCGGCACGATATCGGGGAATTGCGAAACGGGGAGATTGAGGAGGCCGAGAACGCCCGCGATCGTTATCACGATCGACAAAACGATCGCGAGGCGCGGCCTGTCGATGAAGACCGAAGAAATCATGGATCACCGTTTCCCGTCTTCGGGCTTGTTCGTTGCCGGAACTGCGGCGGCGGGTTGCGCCGCGCCGGGCTGAGGCGCCGGCGGTCCGGGCAGAACCGGCTGGCCCGGCTTCACGCGCTGCAATCCCTCGATGACGATGTTCTCGCCCTTGGACAGACCTTTCAGCACGAAAGCTGTCGCGCCCGTCGTCTGTCCGAGTTCGATGCGGCGCAGCTCGGCCTTGTTATCGGCGCCGATCACAAAGACGTAATCGCCCTGCTGGTCGGTCAGAACCGCGGCGCGCGGCACCGCAATGGCCCGAACGGGCTGCACACCTTCAAGGATCACACGCACGAACTCGCCATCGGACAACTCGCGGAGCGCGACCCCCTTGGTGATGGAGATCTGAGGGTTGGGGATCGTGCCGCGCATGATGATCGTGTCGGTATCGGTCGACACGGTGTTGTCGACGAAGTTGACTTCGCCTTCCTGGCTGTAGATGCGACCGTCGGGCAGTTTGAGCTTGATGCGGACAGCGTCGAAGCCGCCGCGCGTCGCGTACCGCGCCGCCAATTCGTTGACGGCGCGCACCGCCACCGGGAAGACGACGTACATCGGATCCTGACTTACGATCGTGGTCAGCGCTGTCGAGCTCGGCGTCACATAATTGCCTTCGGTTATCGCCGAGCGGCCGATCTTGCCGGAGATCGGTGCGACGATGTCCGTATAGCCGAGATTGATTTCCGCCGTCTGCAATTGCGCCTGTGCGCCGAGCACCTGCGCAGCAAAGCTTCGCTGCTGGGCGAGCGCGCTGTCATAGGCCGATTGCTGGCCGGCGGGGCCACCCAGGAGAGACTTGGCGCGGTCGAGCGTCAGCTTCGCGTTTTCGAGCTGCGCCTTGAGCTGATCCACGACCGCGCGTCGTGCATCCACCTCGGCCTTGAAGGGCGGCTGCTCGATGCGATAGAGCGGCTCGCCTTTCTTGACGTCCGATCCTTCCTCGAAGAAACGTTTTTCGAGAAAGCCAGACACACGCGCCACGATATTCACGCGGTCCGTCGCCTGAATGCGCCCGAGAAATTCATTGGTCTGGGTCAGCGGCTGCTCTTCCACGCGGATCACGCCGACAGCGGGAGGGCCTGCATTCGGAGCCTGAGCCTTCGCACCCTCGGGAGCGGCGAAAGCGGAAACGATGGGGAGAAGCGCCCAGAGCAAACGACGCGTCTTGCGAAGCCGGAAAGTCAAAGCGCCCTCTTCAGATTACGTTGGCGTCAAAATTCAAGTCCGTAGCCTTTCGGCAATACCGCTCGCGAGCGTACCTGCGTCCATCCGCGACCAATTGCCCGAGTGCGGACCTATAATGTCTTTCGAAGCAAGACAACTATCTCTTTGTATCGAACCTTACCGTGTACCGGTGAGTTCTCGGTAAGCATGCCAAGTTGCGTGACCGACAAGAGGAAACGCGATTACGAGACCGAAGAAGAGCGTCACGCACCCCAGCACAACGATTCCGAGGATCAGAGCCGCCCAGAGAAGCATCGCCTCCGGGTTCGTCCTCACGGCTTGCACACTCTGAATAATCGCCGTCACGACATCGACGCGGCGATCAAGAAGCATCGGCACCGAAATCGCCGAGATCGCATAGGCGACGAACGCGAACAGCGCGCCGACAGCCGTGCCGACAACCACGAGGCCGAGTCCGTGCCAGGTAAGGAGGAGCGTAGGGACCAGCGCCTCCGCGGTGGGATAACTGGCAGCGCCGAAAAACAACATGAACAGAAGGAACGCCACGCGCATCCAGAAGATGAAGAGAATGAGCAGAGCCACGCCGAAAAGAGCGAGACGAGAGCCGTTTTCGCGGACCGCGACCGAGATATCGGCCCATGACGTCACTTCTCCGCGCTCGCGCCTGCGGCTGATTTCATAAAGCCCGACGGCAAGCACGGGCCCCAGAAGGAGAAATCCTCCCGCCAGCGGCAGGATCAGCGGGATCGCGCTCGAAAGAGCGAGGCCAAGAATGAACAACCAGGCGATCCCTGCGAACACCGCGCCATAGACGAGGCTTATCTGCGGCGCGGCTGTCAGATCGCGCCACCCCGCGGCCAGCCAATTCCAGGGTGCATCGAACGGAATACGCACTATGGCGGGGGCGGTGTCTCCGCTTCTGGCAGCCGGTGCGGCATCATCATTAATGGACGTCATCGCGAACTCCCCTTTCAGGCCATTTCATGGCAAAAGATGGGTGCGGCCATTTTTCTCATTTGACACAGGTCAAAGTTCTTCCCCATCAGTCTCACAGGGATAAAATGGTTCCTGAGAACCGCTTTTCGTAGGGAGCCCTCACGAGGGCCGGTCATCTGCTTGGAAATGTGTCTGTCCGTCGACCACGCAAGCCGCTGCACAACGTGCGCAATCAGGCATCGGTCCATATGCGACGCGTTGAGCGCGACCGAAATTCTGAGCCTGAACCGAATAGCGCGCACCCGCATGGTGCCAGCCGGCCAGATGATCCTCGGCGAAGGGCAGACACGAAGCGTCTTTGCGAACATCGTTTCCGGCGTGGTCAAGCTGACGAAGACGCTGGATGACGGCAGGCAGCACATCATCGGCCTGTTGTTCGCGTCAGACTTTCTCGGACGAGCTTTCCGCCCCGAAAATCCCTACTTCGCGGAAGCCGCAACCGACGTGGAGCTTTGCGTTTTTCCGACGGCAGGCTTCGAACACCTGCTCGCCGAGCACCCCGGCCTTGAGCACAGGCTGTTCCAGTATACGCTCACCGAACTCGACGCCTGTCAGGAATGGATGCTCTTGCTTGCGCGGAAGAAGGCAGAGGAGCGCGTGGCGAGCTTTCTGCTGATGATTGCAAAGCGCGTGCCCAACATGGAATGCTCCCGCGCTGAAAGGCTTGAGGAGGTTCATTTCGTTCTGCCGCTGTCGCGCGCCGAGATTTCCGATTGTCTGGGCCTCACCATCGAGACGGTGAGCCGCCAGATCACCCGGCTCAAGACGAAAGGCATCATCGAGCTGGTGAACTATCGCGAAATCCTGATCCCCGATCTCGCGCGTCTCCAGGAAGCCGCCTATGATTTGGGCGGCGGTTCTCCAGCACCAGCCAGACTCTTCGCTCCGAAAGGACGGCGAAGCGCTCTGGCGCGAGACTGAAAGCGAAAGCGGTCTGAATTTTCGCCCTTAAGGCTCGCCCAGCGCTGTTCTCGCCGGCAGCGTGATTTCGCGGGCCACACGAAAGCCGAGCATCGGCGCTCCAATGTCGGCGAATTCCCGCGCGCGGGCCGAGAACCGGGCCGCGTCTCCCCGTGTCGCCCCGCGCACGACGCGATAAGCGCAGTCTCCGCCCGAAGCCGAGAGCCACGCCGTGCCGTCGCCGGGCGCGCGGTCGTAGCTCGGGTGCCAGCAATCCTCCACCCACTCGAAGACGCTGCCGGTGTAGAGCCCCCACGCATTTGCGCTCGTCACGCTCGACCGCTCATAGCGCATGCGGCCGAACGGCCCGCCGCCGCTGAATTCCGCCATCGGATCGAAAGGGGCGCGCGTCGCCTTCTCTGATAGTTCGGAGCCGTCGCGATCCGACGTTGCACGCAGCGCATACTCCCATTCCGCTTCGCTGAGGAGGCGATAGCGCCGCCCCGTGGACTGGCTAAGCCAGTCGACGTAACCCTTGGCGTCGAACCAGGTAAGGCGCGTCGCCGGAACGGTCGGTCCCACCGCGAGCAACGACGACAAGGTGAGGCGGCACACGCCGGCATCAACGCAGGCGCGCCAGTTTCCGGCCGAGATCACGCGCTTCGATATCGCGAGCGGCTTCTTCAACACGACGCGATGAGCCGGCGCTTCCTCGGGCCGATAACCCGCACTTTCCGGACGCGCTCCCACGACAGCCTGTCCGGCCGGGATCACGACCATTTCGGGGCAATGAGCGCAATCGGAGAAACTTTCTCGCCGGCCGTTGCCAGGCTCGAACGGCTGTATGACTTCGCGCGCCGGAGAACCGGTCGCAACCTCCAGCGCGAGCGCGGAGGACGGCGACGTTTTCTTTGCAGCGGTTTTCGACCTCTCCGAGGGAGGCGGCGCGGGTTGATCGGACGAGGATACGCCGTGCGGCTCCCCAGCAGGCTCGATCGCCAGGCCGGTGCCGGACTTGAAGTCCGGACGTGGCTGCGAATCGGGTCTTGCCTCTGCGATGGGCTTTTCCAGGGAGGCCGTTTGCCGTGTTCTGACCGTTTCCGTCGGCGCGGACGGTATGGGAACCGCTGTCTCCCGCGTGGGCGGTACCGGCTGCACGGCATCGGAAGACGCGGTCTTAGGCGCGTCGGACTTCGCCTTGTCCGATGTCGCCGGATCAGCCTGCTCGACGGGCGCCTGCTCGACGCGCCGCTCGCCCTGCGTCAAGGCCTCTCGCATGGGCCTGTCGGTCTTGGCTGACGCAATGCTGAGCGAATCCTGCGATTTCGGAGCGTCCTGCTTCCCGCCCAGAAAGAAAAAGCTGCCGACAATCACGCCCGCCACCACGCCCCCCGCCGCGACGCCCTTGAAGAAGGCGTCCGGTTTCATGCGCGCGCCAAAGCCGGCCAACTGCCGGCGTTGCGACAATTGTTCGTCATAGGCCGCGCGGCGCTCGGGATCTTTCAGCGTTTCGTAGGCTTCCGTGAAGCGGCTGAAATCGAGATCGGATTCCACGCCGGACGCCTGCAGGCTATCGGGGTGATATTTCTTGGCGAGCGCCCGGAAGGCCCGACGGATTTCGACGTCGGTCGCGTTTCTCGCAACGCCGAGAATGCTGTAATAATCGGGCTCACCGTGCATGGCGTGATTGCCTGACCGCCACATTATGATTTTGCACGCCTTCGGGCACCCGGCGTGCTGTTAAAAGTAGGACGCCGTCTAAGGCATTGATGGGGCGCATTTGCGGCAACCCCGGGGCCGTATGAGGGGAATTCATGGGGTCAGTTTCCGACCGAAATTCAAAGCCGTGCCCCTCAACCTCTTGCTTCAGGTCGTCTTGCGCGAATGGTCCGGCACGATTCACTTGCCCGCGAAGCAAATGAAGGTCGGCACGACGTCACCATGCCGACCTCGAATGCAAATATCGCCGACGCCCGCATGGCAAGCGAGACCGGACCTTTTCGATTCCCGCCCGGCTTCGCGCCAAAACGATGCGTCTTGCTCGCCGGAAGAGAGGCTAGAACAGCTTGGAAACGGCGATCAGCGCGATCGCAATCAGCAGCGCTTTCGTGGTGCCGAACTGGTTCAGCCAGTCGTAGACAACGGGCACCGTGTAAATGTTGAACGTGGCAAGAGCGATGATAACGGCCACGATTACGCCGACGAGCCAAACCAAATAGCTGAGTTTCATTGTAGTCCCCCAAGTTTTCTACGGCAGGCAGAACGTAGGAATACCAGCCGAAAGCTAAAGAAAGCGCCCCCTGTTTACAAGGGGCATGACGCCACAAATCATCCGTGTGCACCGCTGATCCCGGATCGACGGATGACGCAGCCTGTTCCCGCTTGCGGCGAAGCGCGGCATGAGCGCCGCGCCCCGTTTTCCCGTTCAGATCGCCTTGACGATTTCTTCCGTCATCTTCTTGGCGTCGCCGAAGAGCATCATCGTGTTGTCGCGGTAGAACAGCGTGTTGTCGATGCCTGCATAGCCGGAAGACAATGACCGTTTGATGAACATCACCGTGCCCGCCTTCCACACTTCGAGAACCGGCATGCCGAAGATCGGCGACGAGGGATCTTCCTTCGCCGCAGGGTTCGTCACGTCGTTCGCGCCGATGACGAAGGCGACATCCGCCTGCGCGAATTCCGAGTTGATGTCCTCCAGCTCGAAAACCTCGTCGTACGGTACGTTCGCTTCCGCGAGCAGCACGTTCATGTGGCCCGGCATGCGCCCCGCGACGGGGTGGATCGCATACTTCACCTCGACACCGGCCTCCTTCAGCTTGTCCGCCATCTCGCGAAGCGCATGCTGCGCCTGCGCGACCGCCATGCCGTAACCCGGCACGATGATGACCTTCGAGGAGTTCTTGAGGATGAAGCCCGCATCGTCGGCCGAGCCTTGCTTGACGGGCCGTTGTTCGGTCGTGCCGCCCGCCGCGGAGGTTTCGCCGCCGAAGCCGCCGAGGATCACCGAAATGAACGAGCGGTTCATGCCCTTGCACATGATGTAGGACAGGATCGCGCCCGACGAGCCGACCAGCGCGCCCGTGATGATGAGCGCGGTGTTCGACAGCGTGAAGCCGATGCCTGCCGCCGCCCAGCCTGAGTAGGAGTTCAGCATCGAGACGACCACCGGCATGTCCGCACCGCCGATGGGCACGATCAGGAGGATGCCGAACACGAAGGACGCCACCGCGATGGCCCAGAACAGCTTCACATCCTGCGTCTGCACGAAGAGCACGATCATGACGACGATGCCCACCGCAAGCGCGAGGTTGATGAGGTGGCGCGCGGGCAGGAGGATCGGCTTGCCCGACATGTTGCCGTTGAGCTTGGCAAACGCGATGAGCGAACCCGAGAAGGTGATCGCACCGATGGCGACGCCGAGCGACATTTCGATGAGGCTCTGCGCATAGACCGCGCCAGGCGTGCCGATGCCGAAGGCTTCCGGCGCGTAAAGCGCGGCGGCGGCCACGAACACGGCGGCGAGGCCGACGAGACTGTGGAACGCGGCGACGAGCTGCGGCATGGCGGTCATGGCGATGCGACGCGCGGCGATCGCGCCGATGCCGCCGCCGAGTGCGATGCCGCCCGCGATCAGCGCCCAGCTTTCGGTCGTTTCAGGATGGGCGACGCCGAGCGTGGTGGCAATGGCTATGGCCATGCCGATCATGCCGAAGCTGTTGCCTTGCCGCGAGGTTTCGGGCGAGGAAAGACCGCGCAGCGCAAGGATGAACAGCACGCCGGAGGCGAGGTAAAGAAGAGCAACCAAATTCGGGTTCATCAACGCTCACCCTTCTTTTCTTTTTTCTTGTACATGGCGAGCATGCGGCTCGTGACGAGGAAGCCGCCGAAGATGTTCACCGAGGCCATCACGAGCGCGAGGAAGCCGAACAGCTTGGCCCAGAAGGTGCCGCCGGTGGAGATCACGTCCGCCGCCTCGACGCCGACCGCGAGCAGCGCGCCGACCACGATCACGGAGGAAATCGCGTTCGTGACCGACATCAGCGGCGTATGCAGTGCGGGCGTCACGCTCCACACCACGTAATAGCCGACGAATATCGCCATCACGAAGATCGAGAACTCGTAGACGAAGGGCGAAACGCCGTGGCTGCCCTCTGAGGCGGCCCATGCCGCGCCGGGCGCGAGCATCGTCAGCGCCGCAAGGCAAAGCCCCGCGAGCGCCGGGTAAAGCTTCGTTTTCATCAGGCACCTCCCTTGAGGCGCGGATGCACGATCTGGCCGTCCCTGGCGATCAGCGTGCCCGCGATGATTTCGTCGTCCCATTTGATGGCGAGCTTGCCTTCCTTCTTGTCGACCAGCGGTTCGAGGAAGGCATAGAGGTTGCGCGCGTAGAGCGCCGAGGCGTTGCCCGGCACCTGCCCCGCGAGGTTCGTCTGGCCCATGATGGTGACGCCCGCATGCTCGACGATCTGGCCGGGCACCGTGCCTTCCACATTGCCGCCGCGTTCCGCCGCGAGGTCCACGATCACCGAACCGGGCTTCATGCTTTCGACCATTTCGCGCGTGACGAGGCGCGGCGCGGGTCGCCCCGGAATGAGCGCGGTCGTGATGACCACGTCCTGCGCCGCGATGTGGCTTGCGATCAGCGCCGCCTGCTTTTTCTTGTATTCGTCCGACATTTCCTTGGCGTAGCCGCCCGCGGTTTCAGCCGCCTTGAACTCTTCGTCCTCGACCGCGATGAACTTCGCGGCGAGGCTCGCCACCTGCTCCTTCGCAGCGGGGCGAACGTCGGTCGCCGAGATCACCGCGCCCAGGCGGCGCGCCGTGGCGATGGCCTGGAGGCCGGCCACACCCGCGCCCATGACGAAGACGCGCGCGGCCGGAACGGTGCCCGCCGCCGTCATCATCATCGGGAAGGCGCGGCCGAACTGCGCCGCCGCGTCGATCACGGCCTTGTAGCCCGCGAGGTTCGACTGCGATGACAGCACGTCCATCGACTGCGCGCGCGTGATGCGGGGGATGAACTCCATCGCAAAAGCGGACACGCCCTTCGCCGCGAGTGCATCAAGCTCGTCGCGCGCGCCGAACGGGTCGAGCATGGCGACGACGAGAGCGCCGGGCTTCAGCGCGGCGAGTTCCTCCGCCGACGGTCGGCCGACCTTGAGGAGAACGTCGGCTTCGCGCACAGCTTCCGAAGCGCTTTCGACGATGTCCGCGCCTGCCTCGGCAAACAGCCGGTCCGGCAGGAATGAACGGTCGCCGGCGCCTGCCTGAAACACGACGCGCGCGCCGAGACCTTTGAATTTTTTCGTCGTTTCAGGAGACAAGGCGACCCGCGTTTCGCCCTCTCCCTCCCGGGTTACGGAGATTGTGATCATGAGCCTATTGGAACGTTGGGGCTTCGATTAGGACAGTCGCCGCACCGCAGCGGCATGGCGACATCCGCACCTGACTTGTGACAGATTGATTTTAGCTTTGCCGGCGACGATCCAGGCCGACATGTCCACGGTTTCAACCGCTTCCGTTCGCTCCCCATTCATCGCCGGACCCCTTTTTGTTAGCCGAACATTTACACAAGTTTCTGCGACCGCCAAGTGTTGAACTCTGTATGCGCCATGCTAAATGAGCGCGCCATTGCCCAAATGGCTAGCATCGCGGCGCGGCGAAGCCCGCGAAACCCGGGGGAGTTTTATTGCGTATGTCGAAATTCGGTTGGAGTGCGAAAATTGTCCGCGTGATGATTCCGCTCGGTCTTTCCATGGCGCTCGCTGGAGCGGCATCGGCGGAAGACGAAAGCGAAAAAGCCAAGCTTTCGCAATGCGCGAAAGACTTGTGTTCGATCATCGTCTCGAAGGACGCGAACGGGCCGGATGTAACCTGCGACGTGACCAAGACGTGGCAGAAAGAAGAAATCCAGAAGGGCGCCGAACAGAAGAAGCTCTCCTGGGGCCAAGGCTCGGCGAAGTGCAGCGCGAAAGTCAGCGTGAAGCGCGCCGACATCGTCGCATCGCTCACGAAGCCGGAACACGAGCTGAAGGTCGAGAAGCAGGCCGTGTCCTGCGAGATCGGCGAAAGCAAATATCCTATCAGCGCCACGCTTGCGCCCGAGCTGAAGTTCAAGGACGGAGCGACAACGAGCGCGGCGCTTCACATCAACGACATCCAGGGCGCGACCCTTATCAAGGGCGTGGTCTGGACTGCCGCGACGCTCGAACAGAATTTTGGCCTGTTCGAAAAGGATCTCGTGCGCGAGATCAACCGCTTCGTCTCGAAGGAATGCCCGAGGATCCTCGAAGCCAAATAAGCCAATGCGCCGCCATATCAGGAGATCGCAAAGCCGCGATCTCCGTCTCTGCGACGATCCGGCGAGCTTGAGTCTCAAGCTACGCCCGGCAAGAGCATACCCGGTTCGACAAGATCACGCCGCGCGCAGGCCAGCTAAAGCTGCAAAGGCTAATCTCCGGTAGAACTGAAGTTCCTTGCTGCGGCGCGCTTCACTGCGATGTCGCACGCTCCGCCTCGACCTCCCTGAGTGCCTGATCGATGACGTGTCTCCAGTGAAACAGGTCGATGCAGGCAGCGATGTAGCCGATTTTCTGAACCATCATCGCGACTCGCTCGTCCATATAGGCGGCACGAAGATACGCGTCGAACTCTGAGTCGACATCGGCGGAAACACGCAAGAGCGAATGAGACATGGCGACTGACGCAAAACGGATCCAATTCCCTGCGCAAAGTCTACTCTTGCGTTCGCATTTTATCAAGCACAATCTAAGATTGTAAAGTCGTTAACCTGACGATTACCTTCGGGCGTCGCCGCTTCCCTCAGAGACCACCGCCACGAGTTCGCCCCCATCTCGCCGCCGATTTCCGGGTCGTGCATGATGTTCATCCCGGCCTCGTTTCGGCCAGGAATGCTCCGGGCGAAACACGCGCCTTGGCCGGCATCGAGATGATTAATTATCGGAGCCTCGCCTTGATGGTCTGCAAAGGCTTCGCCTCTCGGAAAAGTGAAGGCGATAAAACCCTTTCAATCCTGCAACTTCATGATGGATGTGTGCTAGGCCACCCCGGAATTGATCGAAATCAAGGCTGCCAAGCGGCAGCGTAGGAATTCTCGCAAAGATCGCAAACGTAGGCCCGCATTCGTCGGCTGACGGGGAGAACATCATGGAAGTTGCGAGCACTAAAACAGGAGGCGCAGCGCTTCTCGATTGGGGAGCGCTCGTCCTCACTCTCGGGGGGGTGGCCCTCGGCGTCTTTATAGCCCTTTTCTCACCCGACAGCGTGATGCAGTTTCATGCCGTCGTCTTCGCGCTTTTTGCTGTGGCCGGAACCGTCTTCCTGGCGGGCAAGGCCTTTTCAAGCGCGCCAAGCCAACCGGCCGACTTCTATGCGGACAACGTCATAAAAGCGGCCACGATCGCGACGGTGTTCTGGGGCGTGGCGGGTTTCATGCTCGGCGACATGATCGCCTGGCAGCTCGCCTTTCCGGCGCTGAACTTCGACCTGCCCTGGACGAACTTCGGCCGCCTGCGCCCGGTTCACACCTCCGCGGTGATTTTCGCTTTCGGCGGCAACGCGCTCCTTGCCACCTCGATGTACGTGGTTCAGCGGACCTGCAAGGCGAAGCTTTTCGGCGGCTGGCTGCCCTGGTTCGTGTTCTGGGGTTACCAGCTGTTCCTGCTCATGGCGGCATCGGGCTACGTGCTCGGGATCACGCAGGGCAAGGAATACGCGGAACCGGAGTGGTATGTGGACCTGTGGCTCACCATCGTGTGGGTGGCGTACTTGCTCGTCTTCCTCGGCACGATCATGAAACGCCGGGAGCCGCACATCTACGTGGCGAACTGGTTCTACCTCGCCTTCATCGTCACCATCGCGATGCTGCACATCGTGAACAATCTCGCGGTGCCGGTATCGTTCCTCGGAACGAAGAGCTATTCGGCCTTCTCCGGCGTGCAGGACGCCATGACGCAATGGTGGTACGGCCATAACGCGGTGGGCTTCTTCCTGACCGCGGGCTTCCTCGGCATGATGTATTATTTCGTGCCGAAGCGGGCCGAACGGCCGGTCTACTCCTACAAGCTTTCGATCGTTCACTTCTGGTCGCTGATCTTCCTCTATATCTGGGCCGGTCCGCACCACCTCCACTACACGGCGCTGCCGGACTGGGCGCAGACGCTCGGCATGACCTTCTCGATCATGCTGTGGATGCCCTCGTGGGGCGGCATGATCAACGGCCTGATGACGCTGTCGGGCGCGTGGGACAAGCTGCGCACCGATCCGGTGATCCGCTTCCTCGTCGTGTCGGTGGCGTTCTACGGCATGTCGACCTTCGAAGGCCCGCTGATGGCCATCCGCTCCGTCAACTCGCTGTCGCACTACACCGACTGGACCGTCGGCCACGTGCATTCCGGCGCGCTCGGCTGGGTCGGCATGGTCTCCTTTGGCGCGATCTACTGCCTCGTTCCGTGGCTTTGGAAGCGTCGGGGCCTGTATTCGCAGAGGCTCGTCGAGTGGCACTTCTGGGTCGCGACCATCGGCATCCTGCTTTACATCACCGCGATGTGGGTGTCCGGCATCATGCAGGGCCTGATGTGGCGGGCGACGGACTCGCTCGGTGTGCTGCAATACTCGTTCGTTGAAAGCGTCGAGGCGATGCACCCCTACTACATCATCCGCGCCACCGGCGGTCTCCTGTACCTCACCGGCGGTCTCATCATGGCCTACAACGTGTTCCGCACCATCCGCGGCGACGAACCGGTGGACGTGGCCGACCAGCCCAGGATCGCAGCCGCGCCTGAGCTTCGCAACCCGCAAACCGTTCCGGCCGTGTAGGAGGCGAACATGAAACTCAGTCACGCACCGTTCGAGAAATACTCTCTCGTTCTCCTCGTCGGCATTCTCTTCGTGGTCTCCATAGGCGGCCTCGTCGAGATCGCACCCTTGTTCTACCTGAAATCGACCATCGAAAAGGTGGAAGGGGTGCGGCCCTACTCGCCGCTCGAACTCAAGGGCCGCGACATCTACATCCGCGAGGGCTGCTACGCCTGCCACAGCCAGATGATCCGCACGCTCAAGGACGAACTGGAGCGCTACGGTCACTACAGCCTGGCGGCGGAAAGCATGTACGACCATCCCTTCCAGTGGGGCTCGAAGCGGACGGGGCCAGACCTCGCCCGCGTCGGCGGCAAATATTCGGACGAGTGGCATGTCTCGCACATGACCGCCCCTCGCTCGATCGTGCCGGAAAGCGTCATGCCGGGCTATCCCTTCCTCGGGAAACGCACGCTCGACTATAACGACATCGCTGAACGGCTGAAGACGCTTCGCGCAGTCGGTGTGCCCTACACCGACGAGCAGATCGAAAACGCGAAGCTCGACATCGTTGCGCAGACGAAACCCGACACTCCGGAAGGCGGCGCCGTTGCCGCGCGTTACCCGAAGGCCGTCGTTCGCAAGTTCGACGCCAAGCAGGGCGACGTGACGGAACTCGACGCGCTGATCGCGTATCTCCAGGTGCTCGGCACGCTCGTCGACTTCGCGAAGTACGATGCATCCGGCCCCAACCTGCGCTGAGGAGGAAAGAACATGACTTACGAAACCGTTCGATCCATCTCGGCAATGACGGGGCTCTTTGTCTTCGTGGCGCTCTTCATCGCCGTGCTGGCCTTCGTTTTCTGGCCCGGCAACCAGAAGAGTTTCGAAGAAGCGAGCCGAATTCCGCTGGATTCAGACGACTTTACCTCCGGGGGCACCAATGGCCGATAAGCACGAGCAAACCGTAGACCCCCACACCGGGACCGCCACGACGGGGCACGAGTGGGACGGCATCGCCGAACTCAACACTCCACTGCCGCGCTGGTGGCTGTGGACGTTCTACGCCTGCATCATCTGGTCGTTTGCCTATTGGGTCGCCTACCCGACATGGCCGCTCGTGTCCGACTACACCAAGGGCATTCTCGGCTACAGCGAGCGCACGAACGTCACCGAAGCCCTTCAGGCCGTGCGCGATAGTCAGGCGAAGTTGAACGAGGCGATCGTCAAGGACAGCTTCGCCGACATCAAGGCCAACCCGCAGCTTCTGAATTTCGCCATGGCGGGCGGCAAGGTCGCGTTCGGCGACAATTGCGCGGCGTGTCACGGGCGCGGCGCGCAGGGCGCCGCGGGGTTCCCGAACCTGAACGACGACAACTGGCTGTGGGGCGGCACGTTCGACCAGATCCTTCAAACGATCCAGTACGGCATCCGCAGCGGACATCCCGAGGCACGCATTTCCCAGATGCCCGCTTTCGGGGTTGACGGTCTCCTGACGCCTTCCCAGATCGACGATACGGCAGAGTTTGTCCGCTCGCTATCGAACCTGCCGCATGATGGCGCGGCTGCCGAGCGCGGGAAGGCGGTCTTCCAGGGCGACGGCGCTTGCGTCACCTGCCATGGCGACGACGGCAAGGGCAACCAGGAGGTCGGCGCGCCGAACCTCACGGCGAATATCTGGCTCTACGGCGGCACGAAAGAAGCCATCGTGACCCAGATCACCACGGGCCACGGCGGCGTCATGCCGGCATGGTCGGGGCGTCTCGATCCGGCGACCATCAAGAAGCTTGCCATCTACGTGCATTCGCTCGGTGGCGGGCAGTAACACCGTCCCCCGACCGCTGGCGAGGGACGCGGGCGGAGGCGAGCCGGAACACCCGGCGCGCCCTGCCCATTTTCTCCCAACGGGGGTTGGAGCTGAAGCGAGGTAGCAAGCCATGTGCTGCTGCGATTCGATTTACGCCCGTGCCCTTATTCTGGAGCACACCATGACCGACATCTCGACGTCCATCACTCCTGCTGCCAGCCCGACACCGGGCAGGAAGCGCGCCGAGGTGTCCCCCCCGACGCAGAGCACGTCCATGTACAAGGCGCGCGATCCGATCTATCCGAAGCTGGTGCACGGCAAGTTCCGCCGCATCAAGTGGATCTTCATGGCCGTATCGCTCGGCATCTATTACCTGCTGCCGTGGCTCAGGTGGGACCGCGGGCCGACGCTGCCCGATCAGGCGGTGCTGCTCGATTTCGCCCATCAACGGCTCTACATCTTCGGCCTCGAAATCTGGGCGCAGGAATTCTATTACGTCACGGGCCTCCTCATCATATCGGCGCTGCTGTTGTTTCTTGTGACGGCGCTGGCAGGGCGCGTCTGGTGCGGCTACGCCTGCCCGCAGACGGTCTGGACCGATCTCATGATAGCGGTGGAGCGTATCTGGCAGGGCGACCGCAACGCGCGCATGAAGCTCGCAAAGGCGCCGTGGTCGCTCGACAAGACATGGCGGCTCGCGGGAACGCATGTGTCCTGGCTTCTCATCGGCCTCGCCACCGGCGGCGCGCTCGTCTTCTATTTCGCCGATGCGCCGACGCTGTTCATGGAACTCGTGAGTTTCGAGGCTCCGGCGATCGCCTATATCTTCATCGGCATCTTTACCGCCACGACCTATGTGCTGGG